>JAGZCC010000027.1 GCA_018369555.1 Thomasclavelia spiroformis | reverse complement strand
TGATGTCAATGTTTTTTTGTAAAATTTAAAATAAAAAAAGAGGGATACATTTTTATGTATTCCTCAACTGTCATTAAATCCTTAACTTAATGACATTGGTTTTAAAACCCTTTTTTGCTATTAATATACACCCTTGATCTTAACCTCATCTTTTATATAAATAATTCCCATCCAAACAAAACTAAATACAATTAATCCAACGACCCATAATGGTATTCCACATACTACAACTTCACCAATCATAAGCTCAATTAGTGTAAATAATATAACTACTATCAAAGCAAATTTATTCATAAAAATTGCCTCCAATAACAATATATCTAATTATGTTAATAATATTACTAACATAATATAAATAATTCATCAATTAATTTCATCTTTATTTGCAAGATACACAATTCCCAACATCAAAGGCACAAAAAACAATAGCATACCTCCAGATAAATTAGTATTTTTAGCCCCTCCATAAGCAAAAACACTAGATTTATTACTTTCAATTATCATCAATACTGTTAATATCAATAGTTTTCCTTTCATTATCATCACTCCTTGGTTATATTTTACTAAATCCATAAAACACAACCACTATAAACAACTAAAGATTAAGTTAAGATTTTGTTACTAGCCCATTGCGACATCAAGAATCATCATTATTACAAAACCGATTGCAAAACCAATTGTTGCAATATTACTATGTTTCCCCTGACTTGCCTCAGGAATTAATTCCTCAACTACTACGTATAGCATTGCTCCAGCTGCAAAAGATAAAAAATAAGGTAAAAATGGTGTTACATATGATGCTAATAAAATAGTAATAAAAGCTGCTATAGGTTCTACAATTCCTGAAGCAACCCCATATAAAAAAGCTCGATGTTTTTTCATTCCGCTACTTTTTAACGGCATAGAAATAATCGCACCTTCTGGAAAATTTTGAATTGCAATTCCAAGCGACAAAGCAATTGCACCAGCAAAAGTTAATTTTGCACTACCACTTAGCATTCCAGCAAAAACTGTTCCTACTGCCATTCCTTCAGGAATATTATGTAAAGTTACCGCTAATACTAACATTGTTGAATTTTTCAAATTACTTTTCATGCCTTCTTTTTTATTATCTAAATGCATATGGGGGATAGTATGGTCTAAAACTAATAAAAATAAAATTCCTAACATCAATCCCACTGCTGCCGGAGCGAAAGATAGTTTACCAAGATTTTCAGACATATCCATCGCTGGTATTAAAAGTGACCAAACCGATGCTGCCACCATCACCCCTGAAGCAAATCCTAATAATATTTTTTGAACTAAGGAGTTCATCTTATTTTTCATAAAAAAAACACAACCAGCTCCCAATACAGTTCCTATAAAAGGAAGCATCAGACCTATAAATATTTCCATATCATCACTCCCCTAATTTTTTTATCATTGTATTATAAAAAATTATTTTTTACAAACAAAACGATTTTTATTTTTTGAACTCTAAAATCATATCATACCAAACTGCTCCACCATGCTTAGAATTAGAAATTCCCAAATTAACATAACCAAACTTTTCATAAAAACTAATTAATTTTTCTTTACAAGTAAGAATACATCCTTTATATCCCTTTTCAAAGGTTTCTTTAATTACGGCATTCATTAATATACTTGCATACCCCTTACCTTGGTATTCTGGTAATGTATCAACTCCAAAAATAGCTTGGAAATCTCCATTAGGATTATGAAGGGTTACATCTTCAAACATTTCGTCATTAATTGTTTTTTCGTTAATAATCATTCCATTAATAAAAGAAACTATTTGATTATCTACTTCTAAAACCCAAAAACTATTTGAAAATGTTAAAATTCTAGCTTCTAAACTTTTTTTAGAGGCTGCTTCGCTTATAGGAAAACATTTTGACTCAATCTTAGTAATTTGATCAAGATCTTGAATTGTTGCTTTACGTATCATTGTAATTTCCTCCAAATAAAATTTTTTTTAGTATATCATAAAATAATATTTATAAATAGCTGCTAAATAAATTTAACTAGACATCATTAAAAAAAAATGACATAATACATTAGATTAAAAGGAGGATAATATGTCTAAGAAAAAAATTATTCAAGTAGAAGAAAAAGTTCCAAAAAAACTACTTTTTCCTTTATCATTGCAACATATGTTTGCAATGTTTGGAGCCAGTGTGTTAGTTCCGTTCTTGTTTGGGATTAATCCAGCAATTGTTCTTTTCATGAATGGAGTGGGAACATTATTATTTATATTAATTACTAAAGGAAAATCTCCTGCTTATTTAGGTTCAAGTTTTGCATTCATTGCACCTGCAAATATTGTAATTTCTAAATATGGTTATCCCTATGCTTTAGGGGGCTTTGTTGCTGTAGGGTTTTGTGGCTGTTTACTTGCTTTTATAATTAAAAAATGTGGTACTAAATGGATTGATATTGTTTTACCACCTGCTGCCATGGGACCGGTTGTAGCTTTAATTGGTTTAGAATTAAGTGCTACTGCGGCTAATAATGCTGGGTTATTAGGAAATAATATCGAAGCAGCAAATGTTTGGGTATTTTTAATTACCTTGGGTGTAGCTATTGTAGGAAATATTTGTTTTAAAAGATTTTTAAGTGTTATTCCTATCTTAATTGCTATTATATGCGGTTATATTAGTGCGATATGTTTTGGGTTAGTTGATTTTTCAACAGTTATTAATGCTCCGTTATTTGCATTACCTAATTTTACTGCTCCTAAATTTGATATCAATGCTATTTTAATGATTTTGCCTGTTCTTTTAGTTATCACTTCAGAACATATTGGTCACCAAGTAGTAACTGGTAAAATCATTGGGCGTGATTTAATTAAAGACCCTGGATTACATCGTTCTTTATTAGGGGATAATTTCTCTACTATGATTTCTGGTTTGATTGGATCCGTACCAACTACGACATATGGTGAAAATATTGGCGTGATGGCTATCACTGGAGTTTATAGTGTTCAAGTCATTGCTGGTGCTGCAGTTTTATCAATTATTTGTTCCTTTGTTGGACCACTATCTGCATTAATTCAAACAATTCCAGGTTCCGTTATTGGCGGTATTAGCTTTTTACTATATGGTATGATCGGTACTAGTGGATTAAGAATATTAGTTGACCAACATGTTGATTATTCAATTAATAAAAATTTAATTTTGACATCTGTTGTTTTTGTAACAGGATTAAGTAGCATTACTTTAAATTTTGGTGGAATTCAATTAACAGGAATGGTATTAGCTTGTATTGTAGCTATGATTTTATCATTAATTTTTTATGTAATGGAAAAATTGAATTTGACTAATACATAAATTTTAACTTATAAATTACTATTTTATTATATATAGAGCTATTGGATATAATAATATTCAATAGCTTTTTATATTTAATCAAACAAAAAAAGGTAAAACCACTTTTTGTAAAGCGATTTTACCCATATCAATAATAGATTTATTTCTTATTTTTTTTCTTTTTAGAAACAAATAAGTATGCAAGAGCACTTAATGAAGCTCCTAAACCTGTTATACTTGCAAAACTAGTTACATCACCTGTTTTTATGCTTGTAGTGTCACCGTTATTTACTATACTACTATCATTATTTGATAAAGATGATTTTTTTACTAATTCTGTTAACGCTGTTTCAATTGCTTGTTCGGCTGCAGTTACATCTTCTATTGTTGCATCAACATTTCCAAATACACTTTTAGCATTTACAAGTGCTGTATTTAATTTAGCGTAAGACTCTACTGTATAATCATTAGCATTTAATCTTTCTGCTTGATTAATTAAATCAGCCAATAAATCTTTATTTGGAATCAATCTTAATTCTAAGAACGCTTTAACTAATTTAGTATATGTTTCATCTACTTCTTCTTGCATTGCATTTTCATTAGCCAAAACAGCATTGGCATTGTTTAATGCTGCTTCAAATGTAAGCCAAGTTTTGTTGCTATATTCATCTTTATTTAAACTAGCTAACTGTTCAACAAATTTTTGTAATTTTGCCTTATCACCTTTGTAGAATTCTAATTTCCACATAGCATTTGCAAGACGATTAAACGCTGTATCAACTTCATCTTGTGTTGCATCTGCTTTATCTAAAATTATTTGAGCCTGAGCAAACGCATCTTTAAATTCAACTACCACTAACGGTATAACATTCTTTAAATCCTCATCAGTTATTGTTTTAGCTAAATCTATTGCAATTGATAATTCAAATTTATTTGCATTTCCTTCAATTACTCTTTCTTCTAGCTTTTCATATGCAGTCTTTAATAATTGATAAGCTTGATTTACTTCGTCTTGTGTTGCATCTGCTTTTACTAATACTTCATTTGCTTTATCATATGTTTCTTTAAATGTTTGATATGACTCAACAGTGTATTTATCAATTGAATTAATAGCATTAGTAATTTCTTGACTATTTACATATTCATGAAGTTTATTTTTATCTACTTCTGTTACTTCTTTATTATACTTAATTGTATAAATTATAACAGATTTACCATCTTCTGATTTTACACTGATTTTAACTTCATCGTTATATACCGGTAAAACAGTGATTGATTCATTATTTTTAGCACTTGCTTCAACAGTTGGATATTCAGTTGTTTTTAAGTTTACAGTATATGTTTTAGTTTCTTCATCATATCTATCAAAACCTTCAAAAGCTTCAATGTTAGTATCATTTAATTTTAATTCATCAAGATTAGTAGTTGTATTAGCTTCTGTTTGTTTAATGTAATTATATACTTCGACTTCTGTTAATCCAATACATTTACCCGCTTGTGGTGCCTTTAACCAAATCCTTAATTTACTTGTAGTAATTGGTGTTACAAATCCATATGGTGTATCACCAGAAGTATATGGAACTTGTGTTATATGTGAAGATTCTATTTCTTTCCATTCATTAGTTTTACTATCAAAGTATTCAAAACGAACATTATCATCACCCGGTAAAACACTATATGTATTATCTGTAAAATGCCAAAGTTTTACATTTTGCATCGTATATTCATTTTGCCATTCTAATTGTACATAAGTATCTACTGGTGGATTTTCATTTCTTAAAGACCAGTTTGTCCATCTAGCATTAGTATCTACACTTTCATTACTAATTCCATCATTTAATCTTAATAATGAGTCACTAATTGCAACATTTGATGGATCACTTGCTACACCATTTTGCATTCTACCATTTGTAAAGACAGGAGCATCTTGGTAATCTTTAGAAGCTATATTAGTAGAATCTTCTAATTTAGGTGCTACTCTAATTGTTGCTATAACATCTTTAGTTCCATCTAATACACTTGCTGTTCCCTGAATAGCTACAATACCTTCATTTGCAAAAGCACCCTCAGGAATATCCCAAGCCACTGGGAAAGCTTCACTATATTTTCCATCTTCATAGAAACCACGTAATGTTTGTGGCAATTGTGGTATAACACCGACATTAGTTACTGTTGAATAACTTTCCATTGCAACTACATTACCAATTACATGGATTGTAATTGATACAATTGCATCACTATCTTGTAATTTTCCAGTAACTGTAAATTCTCCAACAGTATTTAATTTAGATTTATCATAACTATCCCATTCAATATTCAATTCTTTTACTTCACCATTGTTATAAGTTCCAGCAACTGTTTGTGGTAATTCTGGTTCTTGTCCAAGTCCAACATATGTATTTTTAGAAATCTTATAACTTTGTAAATAAGTATTGCCTTCAACTTTAGGACGCTTTGTATTTACAGTTACACTTGTTGATTGTAAACCAGCAGAACTTGCGGTTACTGTAAATGAACCTTCATTTTTTGTTGACTGAACAATTACTAAAGCTTTTCCGCTAAAGGTTTTTCTCGAATTTCCTTTATAACTATCAGTATCACTAGGATTTCCATTATCAACTCCAACAATCTTTCCTTCTCCTTCAATTGAGAAATTAATTTTGTTATTAGCCCCAGCAACTATATTATTATTAGCATCTTTAACATCAACAGTAATATATGACAAGCTAGTTCCATCAGCCATTATTTCTGTTTTATTAGCATAGGCTTCTAATTTAGTTGCATTACTATTGGTTGATACACTATCTCTTCCTTCAGTATCGCTAATTAAATTTCCTGCTTCATCATATGCTTTGGCACTTAATTTTCCGGCTGCCCAAGCAACTTTAAAACTTGGATAAAATTCTCCATTAGAGAATGTTTGATAAGTATAGCCTAATGGTGTTGTATGTTTAGTAGCACTATCTTCACCAACTTTTTCACCATTTAAATACAATTCAACTTTTGCTGCATTAGTAAATACATCTACTTTAATTTTTCCATTTGCATCTTTAACAATTTCATCATTATTCCATGTAGACATCAAATGTAATGTTGTACTATTTTCATCCCAAAGACTCTTATATAAATAATATGTATCTTTAGGAAAACCAGCTGTATCTACAATTCCAAAGAATGAAGATTTAGGTTTTGCTCCTTGACCACTTACTGATCCAGAACCAGTTCCATTCCAAGGCGTAGGTTCTCCAATATAATCAAATCCTGTCCAAGCGAATTCACCTGCATTAAAATCATTTTTAATAACAAAACTCCATGCATCACTAGCTGAATGTCCCCATCCTACTTTAGCTTCATCATTATCATATTCAGACATTTGTAAATTAGTATTATCTCTGCCAGTTACATTATAAATTCCTCGACTATGAATTGCACTTGCAGTTTCAGAACCATATATCGGCCAATCAGGATAAGTGTTATGCATTGCAACAGTTTGACTATTATTAGCATAATTTAATCCTACAACCCCACCAGATTCATAAATTTTTTGATTTATTTTACTAATCATCGCATTAGGATTAGTATTTTTTTGATTATCTCCAATAGTTACAGGTCTACTCGTATCGATTTCTTGAATCCAATCAATAATATTACCTGCAACATCAACGTAATGAGAAGTATCAGTATATACTCCCTCAGTTATTTCATTACCAACAGACCACATAATTACACTAGGATCATTTTTTGCTCCATCAACCATTGCCTTAGTATCAAATTCTCCCCATTGCATTCCTGGTTTACCATTAATAATTTGATTATCCTCAGTAATAGTCTTTTTAAAATGTGAAGTATAATCACTTACATTCCCATTTTTATACTCTGTCCAACCATCAAATGCCTCATTAATTATAAGCATACCATATTCATTACAAATATCTAACAGTGCTGATGCTGCTGGATTATGAGTAACACGAATAGCATTACAACCCATTTCTTTTAGTATTTTGACCTGTCGCTCAATGGCATCACGATTTGCAACTGCTCCAAGTGACCCTTGGTCATGGTGCATACTTACACCCTTTAATTTCATTTTTTCACCATTTAATGAAAAACCAGTGTCTTTATCAAAATCAAAATAACGGAATCCATAATCAGATTCATATGTATCTAAAACTTCATCATTAGCTACAATTTCAGTTTTCATTTTATACATATTAGCATTATCTACTGACCATAATTCTGGTTGTTCAATATTAATGCTTTGTTCAATATCTTGAACACTGTCTGCAGCCATTTCTATTTGACTAGTTGTTGTATTACTTGCAACTTCGCCTTTTTCATTAAACAAAGTATTTTTTACTGTTATTAACTTAGTTGTATCACTTTCATTTTCTACAGTAGTTGTAACATCAACTTCTACTGTTCCATTTTTATTAGCTTCTAGATTTTGAGCAACAATTTGCGTTCCGTTATATCCTACATGAACATCATCAGTTACTGTCAATGTTACATCACGATAAATTCCGCTACCAGAATACCATCTACTACTTGGAATTTGATTATTAGTCTTTACTACCAAAACATTTTCTGTTTTACCATCATAAATTAATCCTTCAGTAAGATCAAATGCAAAAGCAGTATAACCATATGGGTGATCTCCTAATTTTTTACCATTTAAATATACCTCTGCATTCATATAAGCACCATCGAATTCAACCATAAATTGCTTATCTTTATACTTCTCAGGTACAACGAATGATTTTCGATACCATCCTACACCACCAGGTAAAAATCCACTTTCAGCTTCTCCACTAGTTGTAAATTCTTGATCTATACTATAATCATGTGGCAAATTAATACTCTCCCACGTTGTATCATTTAAATTTACATCTTGCGCATTTTCTACATCTCCTCGATGAAATTTCCAATTTTCATTGAATAGAGTAGAACGTTGTCCTTCTCCAATAATATCAACATAAACCTCTTCAGGTTCAGATTGAGTAATTTTAGCATCAGATTTTGCTAAAACATTTACTGGAGCAACGGATAAAACCATTGTAGCACTCAATGCTACCGACACCTTTTTGTCCCATTTTGTTTTCATTGTTCTTTTCTCCTTTTCTTTCCCATAGAAAATATAATATTATTCTATGCATAAATCCTAACATGTAAGCGCTTCTCTAACAATATTTTTAATAAAATTTATTCATTTTTTATTATTTTTATATCTTTCATTATTGATATTATAATATCAACGTTGTAAAATTTTTATAATAATAATTTACATGCATAAAATAAAACAATATTTTATATAATTTTTACTATAAATAGATAGCTTTCTTAAAAAAATTAATATAATATCCAATTATATATTTAGACTAGGAGGTAATAAATATGTATGGTTGTAAAGAAAACCGAGAACTTTCTTGGTTAAAATTTAATGATCGTGTATTAATGCAAGCAAAAGATTCTACGGTGCCACTAGGGGAAAAACTTAATTTCGTCTCTATATTTTCATCAAATCTCGATGAATTTTTTATGGTTCGTATAGGTTCTTTATACGATCAAATGCTTTTTTATCCTGCATCTAGAGATAACAAAACTGAAATGACAGGTGAAGAGCAATTAAAAAGCTGCCTAAAAAAGATTACATATCTTAATAAGAAAAAAGATCGCATTTATCATAATATCTTAGAATCCTTAAAAAATTATGGTTGGGAAATTTTAAAATACTCACAAATAAAAGATAAAAACGATCGTAAATATCTTGAAAATTATTTTGAAAGAGAAATATTGCCACTTATTTCTCCACAAGTAATTTCAAAAAGACAGCCTTTTCCTTTTTTAAATAATCGTGAATTATATATTGTTGTTCAATTAGAATCCAAAAAAGGAAAACGTAAAATGGGAATTGTTTCTTGTGGAAATGCAATGGATGATCGAATATTAGCAATTCCTAGTATGAATGGTAAATTTATTTTAGTTGAAGATGTCATATTACATTTTATCTCAAAAATCTTTGCAAAATATACTATTAAAAATAAAGCGTTTATTAGGGTTACTAGAAGTGCCGATATTGAAGAAGACGATCATTCATTAGAAGGACATGATGATTATCGTGAAATGATGGAAAATTTAATTAAACAACGACGAAAATTAAGTCCAATTCGTTTAGAAATGTCTGAGGGATTAGAAGAACTGGAAATATTAATGCTTATGAATTTTTTAAATTTAAAGAAAAATCAAGTATTTATTAGCAGTGCACCTTTGGATTTGAAATTTATTAATCAATTACGTGATAATTTAAAATTTATGCATCCAGAAATGTTTTATAAAAAACTTGAGGCAAAAAATAGTCAATTAGTTGAAAATAGAATTCCTATGATTAAACAAATTTTGAAACGAGATATATTACTTACTTATCCCTTTGAATCTATGTCTCCTTTTTTAAGATTACTTGAAGAAGCAAGTCGTGATCCAAGTGTAGTAAGTATTAAAATGACATTATATCGTGTTGCGAAAAATTCAAAAATTGTTAAATCATTAATTAGAGCTGCTGAAAATGGAAAAGAGGTCGTTGTTTTAGTAGAATTACGAGCACGTTTTGATGAAGAAAATAATATTGATTGGTCTAAACGTTTAGAAGAATCTGGTTGTCGGGTTATATATGGATTAGATGGTTTAAAAGTTCACTCAAAAATATGTCTAATTACTTGTAAAAATAATCAAGGCATTAATTATGTATGTCAAGTTGGTACTGGTAATTATAATGAAATAACTTCTAAGTTATATACTGATATATCTTTAATGACATCTAACTATGAAATTGGTGAAGAAATTAATACAATCTTTAACCATTTAAGCTTAGGAGAAACTGAAAGTAACACACAATATTTAATGGTAGCCCCTAACTGTATGATTACTAAAATATTTGAATATATCGATGAACAAATAGAACTTGCTAAAAGTGGTAAAGAAGCATATGTTGGGTTTAAATGCAATTCGGTAACTAGTAAAAGAATGATTGATAAATTGATTGAAGCAAGTCAAGCAGGGGTTAAAATTGATATGATTGTTCGTGGAATTTGTTGTATCATTCCAGGTGTCCAAGGCTATACTGAAAATATTAGAGTAATTTCTATAGTAGGAAGATACTTAGAACATTCTAGAATTTATATTTTTGGAAAAGGTGATAATCAAAAAGTATACATTTCATCTGCTGATTTAATGACAAGAAATTTAGCACGACGAGTAGAAGTTGCTGCACCTATTTTAGATGAAAAAATTAAAAAAAGACTTGTTTCAATGTTTAACACAATGTTAAAAGATAATGTTAAAGCTTGTGAGTTATTATCAGATGGTAGTTATAAACGAATAAAAAACAAATTACCAGAATTAAATAGTCAAGAATATTTTTTTAAATAAATCATTAGGTTTAAGGAGTGATTAAATGAAAGTTGGAATATTAACAAGTGGTGGGGATTGTCAATCATTAAATGCAACTATGCGTGGATTAGCTAAAACTTTATATAATAATATTAAAGATGTAGAAATAATCGGTTTTCTTTATGGTTATAAAGGTTTAATGTATGGAGATTATAAAATAATGCAACCCGAAGATTTCTTTGATATTATTAACGTTGGTGGCACAATCCTTAAAACATCTAGATGTCCATTTAAAAAAATGAGAATAATCGAAAATGGCTTTAATAAAGTTGAAGCCATGAAGAAAACATATAAACAACTAGATTTAGATTGCTTAGTTGTTTTAGGTGGAAATGGTTCATTAAAATCTGCTAATATGTTAGCACAAGAAGGATTGAATATAATTTGTTTACCAAAAACCATCGATAATGATACTTGGGGAACAGATTATACATTTGGTTATCAATCAGCAATTGATATTGTTACTAATTATATTGATCAAATTCATACAACTGCTGCTAGCCATAGTCGAGTTTTTATTATTGAAATTATGGGCCATAAAGTTGGACATATTTGTTTATCAGCAGGCATTGCTTCAGGGGCGGATATTATCTTAATACCAGAAATTCCATATGATATCGAGAAAATTGCTCATACGATTAAACGACGTCAAGCTAATGGTCAAAAATATACTATTATTGCTTGTGCTGAAGGAGCAATTTCTAAAAACGATGCTTTACTTAATAAAAAGCATTATAAATTGAAAGTTGCCGCTCGTGAAGGACAGTCAGTAGTTCATGAAATTGCTGATAAATTAAAAAAATATATTGATTGTGAAATAAAAGTCGCTTGTCCAGGGCATATTCAACGTGGTGGAAATCCATGTCCATATGATCGAGTAATGGCAACACGTTTTGGAGTTGAAGGTGCTAAGTTAATTATGGATAAAAATTATGGAAAGCTTGTAGTTTTAAAAAACAACTCTGTTACTGCTATTTCTCTAGAAGAATCAGCTGGTAAATTGAAATATGTTGAACCTTGTAATGAAGAAGTAAATAATGCTAGATTATTAGGAATTTCATTTGGAGATTAATTTTAAGGAGATTATGATGATTAAAGAAATGATACTTGAATTATTAAATAATGATTTTATTAATAGCGGAAAAATTTATTTTAATAATAACATCCCTATTCAAATTAGTAATGCTATATATAGTTTTGGAAGTAATGATATATCAAATATTATTGTTTTTATTGATAGTAGTAATAACTTAGATGGAAGTATTGGCTATATTTTTACAGATAATAAGTTATATAGTCATTTAGGTAGTTTTAATTATAATCAAATTATTAAATTGGAATTAGAAAAGCATCACAACAATCCTAAAATATCTGCTTATGTTACTACTAAAGATAATAAATATTGTTTTGATAATAAACATTTTAATCCTGAAATATTTTTAAAATTATTTTCAAAAATAACTGCTCTTGATATTGAAGTTATTTTAAACGAACATGAAAAAGTTGCTTATTATGTATCAATAGTTTTAAATGATCTTTTAAACGATGAATATGAAGATATTGAGTTAACAAGCCAATTAAAAAATAAAATACACAGTTTTTTACATGAGTTGGAATTAATAGAAAAGTTAGATGATTTTCAATATAATGATGAATTAGAAGAACTTTGCGTACATGCATTAAATTTCTTTGATGAATTGGAATTAGATAGTGAAGAAATTGATACTTTATTAGAACTAAAAAAAAGTTTTGATAATAATAAACAACAATTTAATGAAAATCAAAAATATTATGATGATTTAATGAATAAGTATCTTAATGGTGACTCTGATACTATCAATCAAATGAAAAATGTTATGAAAAACTTAGGTTTAGATGAAAATAGTTTAAAAAATAAATCTCCTGATGAAATAAATCAATATATCGATAATTTATGTAATAGTTTTGGAATATCTAGAGATCAAGTTGATAATCTTGCTAAAAAATTTAATTTTAAATAATATAAAATCAATAAAACGATGTAACTTAAATGCTACATCGTTTTATTAGTTTTCCTTTTTTCAAAATAAATGCCCATAATTCCTATCAATAAACCAACAATAGGTAATAATACATTAATTTGATCGCCTGTTTTTATCAAATTATTTGCAGCATTTAAATCTAATTTTTCAGATATAAAATATGTATGTCCTTCCATTAATGTCATTAATACTTTTTCCTCAATTACTTCAATTTCTTTGACATATTCAATTTTTTGGTTTTCATTATCATAATAATATAATCCATATTGACCATCTGTTAAAGTTGTTTCTGCCTCAAAATTAATTTTTCCTGGAAAATTTCCTTTAAATTTAAAATCAAATATAAAAGCACTTGGACTAATATTTTTTATTATTTGACTATATTTTGATTCATGATTAATCGCATAATTAAAATCTTGAATATTTTTTAAATCTGTACCATTAAAACTAATATAATACGATAAATCACTATCTAACATACCATCTACTGCATAATCAATATCTTCACCAAAAATATTTTCAAAAACAATCGCTGGAATAATATTATTTTTTAAATGATTAATAATATTTTTCGCATCAACTACATCTCGATAGTTTTCTATATACTCTTTATTAATTAGATGAATTTTTTCATAATTATTTATTAATTCATTAACAATCAATTCATCATTTTTTGAAATATGATAAATATTTAATTTGTTGATAATATCTTCATTTAATTTTTTTATAAGTTTTTCTTGTTCATCGACAATTTTTTCTAATTCTTTAACTATCTCTATTTCTACTACTTGCTGTTTATATTCATCACTTAGTTTAGAATATGTAGATAAAATTTCTTGTAACTGATGATCTAATTTAATTGATACATTATCTTTTGTTGGTAATGAAGCAATTTGCTTATTTAATTTATTAACGATAAGTTGTTCATCTTTTTCGGTTTTAATATTTGTATCAAATCCAAATTTAACAATTGTACCATTTCCATTATATGCATAGAATGCATTTTCATCCATGATAAGATTTCCGTTCCAATAATTTGAACTAATTGATGTATCTAGTGTATATAGTGATTGATAATTAGCTGTTTTATTTACTTGATTATCAGTAATATGATATAAATGTGTTTGACGATTTGAATCATATGCATAATTAATCATATATAACTGTACTTCTTGATGATTATCATCACTAGCATATGCAGTTGATAAAATTGGCTTACATGATCCTGCAATATTATCAAATGAATATATTTCTTTTAATGTATTTAAATCTAAGACTGTAAATGATATTCCAGCTCCACCGCCAATATAAATTCTTCCATTATAACAAACCGGTGATGAAGAAAATTGTCCATTAAATTGTTTTGATTTATTTAATGTATTTTCTTTTAAATCATGATCATTAACTTCAACAGTTGCAACATAACCATTTGTATTAGCGACAACTATTTTACTTGTTTCTTGATCATAAAATAAAGAATTAGTTATTTTTCCTATTCCTAAATCCAAAGTATCATAAACGTTGTCATCTTTTAAATCATGCAAAATAACTTTTCCATCATATCCCGAAAAAGCAATGCAATCATTAATAACAACAGCTTCACTCCAATAATAACCTTGGCCTTGGTCATATACCCATTTTAATTCCTTTGTTTCAAACTGTTGTGATCTATCTTCATCTTTAGTACTTATACAAATAAATAAATCACCCTGATTTGGTGAATAACCACCAATTCCATAATATAAATAACCATCGTGATACGTTAAATGTGAGGCTACTTCACCAACTTTTTCAGGAGTTTTTGATATCCAAGTAGCTACTAATGTTTTAGCATCAAATGCTTGAATTCTTCCATCTGATAAAGGAACAAATATCTGTTCATCACCAGCTGCAATAAATGGTGTATACCCTGTTTTTCCAATTAACTCTACTCGATTTTCAATTTCCATAGTTGACTTATTTATTTTAAGTAATTCACCATTACTATCACTACCCCAATCAGCAGTTTTTACTGTATATAAATAATTATCATACAAAACCGGATCTGCTCCATAACCTGATTTTAATGACTGTATATTAGTTACTTGTTCAGCACTTACAGGTGTTTTTTCTTCTGTAACTTTAGTTACAATTCCATCTTTTAAAGCAATAACATAGTTATTTGGCATAATCAATACAACAATAACTAAAAAACTCAGTAATATTTTCTTCATTTTTCTTCTCCTTCATAAAAATAATTTTGATCCATAAATCCATATTTTAATTTAATCCTTTTAAATCTCTTTAATAAAACAGGAACTAAGATCAACAAAAATAAAATATTTGAAATAATATAAACAAACATTGTTGGTATCGCTGTAACAATTACAGCAACATATCGATATATATTAAAGACCTGATCTAATGATAAAACAGTCCATATATCCATAAATAATGAATATCCCATTCCACAAATAATACCATAACATACTAATATCACTTTATTTTCTAGCCAATTATTTTTATTCAATCCCCCTGCTACAAGACCAATTAAGCCTAGGGCCATCATTTGAAATGGCGTCCATGGACCTTGACCAAAAAATATATTCGATGCAAAAGCACTTAATGATCCACATAAAAAACCTATTTCTTGACCAAAAACCATCCCACAAATAATTATCATTGCCATCATTGGTTTAAATCCAGGAATTAAAGCAAATAAAATTCTAGAAATAATTGTCAATGTAACCATGATACTTATTACAACAACTTCTCTTGTATGAGGTTTTCTATTTTCATAGCAGAAATAAAATGGTAAACAAGATAAAAATACTAGTATAATTGATATAAAATTATATCTTCGATTTATAATTGAATTTCCTGTAAGAATAATTATTGATAAAATACTTGCAAAAATAATTAGATATTGAATTTTTTTATTCATAATTAATATCCTCGATTATATTCACATTATCTAAAATTTCTCTCGTTAATTTATTCATAATCGTTGTATAAAATAAATTTGAAGAAAAAAAAGTAGTTGTTTTATCTATTGATTCTATCCTTCCATCAAACATCATCCCAATTCGTTTTGCATAACGAGCACAAAATTCTAAATCATGTGAAACAATAATAACTGTTATTTTATTAGCAAGTTTTTCTAATAAGTTTCCAATTTTTTCTTTATAATAAGCATCTAAACCTTTAGTTGGTTCATCAAGTACTACTAATTTAGGATTACGTGCTAATATTTTAATAAAAGCAATTAGTTGCATTTGTCCACCACTCAAATCATATGGATGTTGTTCTAGTAAAAAATCTAATTTTAAATCATATAATAAATCTATACTTTCTTGATTATCAAGTTCATCTTTTACTGTTTCTTTTAAAAACATTGTAGTAGGATCTTGTGGTAAATATGCAATAAAATTATCAAATAAATTTTTATCTTTTTTTATTTCTACTTGATCAACATATATTTTCCCACGTTTATAATTTAATAATCCACATATAACTTTCAATAAAGTTGATTTTCCACAACCATTACTTCCAACTATAGCCAGAACTTCATTTTCATACACATCTAGATTTAATCCTTTTAAAACTGGAATATCTTCATAATTAAAATGAATATTTTTTAATTGTAATAAAATATTCTGTAATTCTATCTCATTTTTATTTACAATCGTAAAATTATCTTGATGATCTTTTATCCATTTTCTAACTGATTTAAAATCATATACTATATCTTCAATATTACTCTTATGAAACAACTGCGTAGCGACCGGTAATGCTTTTTCATAGTTTTTTAATTTTGGCACCCGTCTAGGCGTTCCATAGTACTGAATTTCTCCATTTTCTAAATAGATAAGACAATCGCATATTTTCATTGTTTGTTCTAAATCGTGTTCAACAAGTACAACCGTGATATTTAATTCTTCATTAACTCGCTTTAACATTGTTAAAAATTCTTGAGAAGCTATTGGATCTAATTGTGCTGTTGGTTCATCTAGTAACATAACTTTTGGCTTCATTGCTACTATACTTGCTAAATTAACTAATTGTTTTTGTCCTCCAGATAATTTTGAAATATCTTTATATAAAATATCTTGTAAATTAAAGAAGTGAACGACTTCCCCTACTCGTCGCTTCATTTCTTTTAAAGACATACTCATATTCTCTAAACCAAAACTTAATTCATGAATTACTTTATGACTTACTATTTGAAAATCTGGATTTTGAAATATATATCCAATATTTTCTGGTTGATCAGTTGAATTATTAATAAAAATATTTCCCGTTATATATCCTTGTGGCATTATTTCCTTTTTTAATAATTGTAATAAAGTTGTTTTCCCACTACCACTTTTTCCACAAATCAGATAAAATCCACCTTCTTCAATTTCAAATGAAATATCTTTTAATATATATTCCTGATTATTTTGATATCGAAAAGAAAGATTTTCAATTTTATATATATTCATAATTATCTACCATCCTTCCTAATAAAAACGGTAAACCCAAAAGCAATAAATAACTTATATAATACAAAATATCCAATAATCCAAATTCTACTGTTTTAACGATTGGATAATAATAAAATATTGAATATCTTGTTATATATCCAAAAATAAAAATAAAATCTAGTAAAATAATAACTATCAACACTATTTGATCTCTTGATTCAAATATATATGTATGAAAATTAGATCTTGTTTTTTTTCCATATCCCCGTGCTTGCATACTTTTTAAAGTAGTTAATGATGACTCAAAGCTCCATGTAAATAAAATTAATAAAATATCAAACCCAATTTTTATTCTTGTTATTATATTTCCTTTTGTAATATCTTTTCCCAATGTCTTTTGAGTCTCAATAATACTTTTTAATTGCTTTATAAAACGCGGAAGCATTGTTAGAATCATGCTAATCATTAATCCAATTGTTGGAAATTTATTTTTAAATAAATAAATTATTTTTTCACTATCTAAGCTTTCATTTAATATTTTAAACCAATTAAGCATTGAAATAATTACAGTAGAAAAAACAAAACCATATACAATTGATTCTAAAGTAATTGGTATATATCCAACATAAAACAAAATAGTTGCACCGGTATGGACAAAAATAGGATTACTTAAGGCAATAATAAAATAAAATATACTTATACCTACAATATATTTTTTATTTATTAATCGTATATCAAAAAGATATATAAATGATAAAGCACAAGATAAGATTAAAAATATAGGATGTAACTGAATCATTGTTGTTAAAACTATTGATAAAAAATAAATAAATATAACTAATGGGTGATATTCTTTAAAACTTTTCACTAATATAAATCTCCATTATAGCAGCTATAACGCCATTTTACCTTATCATTATTTTTTAATACATATTCCTTACTTCCTTTATCGCCATAAACCCCATTGACTTCATACATCCATCCACCACTTCCATTAAATAATTTTTCTGGTAAGTTATTAATTGATTGAATATATCCACCTATCGAAGATACTTGAATTTTTTGCATTTTAGTAACTTTAACAAGAACATCAAACACAGTATCACCTTCATTAATACTTACTTTTTTTTCTGTTAAAATAGCACCATTATTCGGCACAAATGCGTGATATTGTTCTGGTAATTCACTTAAATTATTTAAAATAGTTTTACAGTCTATAGATAAAGTTATATAACATTTGGTATTTTCTATATAATCAAATGATATATTATTGTTTCCCTGATTAGTTTCTACTTTAGATGATTGGTTTATATTTGATTGATTTGATTTTGTTTCTTGATTAGATTGCGACTGTAAGTTTTCTTTTTCGTTTTGTTTTAAAACAAAAATTTTTTTTGATTCTTGTTGTTGAATTTTTGTTTCTTTTATATTTTTCGAATTATCAAGATTATTTGATGATGCTAATGTAATTATAAAAATTGAACAACATAAGAAACAAATACATATTAATAAACCAACTAATTTCTTATTTTTAAACATTGTTATCCTCCTATATAATAAATAAAAAAGAGCATACTGCTCCTTTAAAATAAAACTTTTTACATCGAAAAGTTTTATCAAAAAGGACACCTGACTACTATATAAAATAGATTACAGTTGCGGGACAGTCTTGGAATCTCACCAAAGTTGCTCCTATGATATTAATTTATCAATATTATTTTATAAAATATTTATTCCATGTCAAGTTTATCATTATTAAAAGTTTACATCTTTAATCTCTTAATATGACTCTGTTTAAAAGTATCCATAATAAAGCACATTAACATTATTTTGTTTTTTTTATTAAAATGATAAATGATATTAACATTGTTGAAAATAACAATATCAAAAATACTGGAACAAACCACTTTGATAAATTATATAATGTTGTCGTATTATAAATTAAATAACAAAACATTATAATTATTTCCATCTTAATAATCTCCAACATATTTTTTAATATACGATAAACCTTATCTCTATTTTCAATAGTTACACTTACACCTGTATTCCAGAATTGTGGTGCTCTAATTACTAATGATAAACCAATATACATAGCCCATGTAGTTATCAACAAAATAAATAGCTCAAATTTATTTCCATATCGATCAATAACACCTGCTGCATTATAATGAATTGGTATTTTTTTAGGTAACTTTATATACATATAAATAGTATATAAAGTTATCATAATTAATAAAATCATACAAAATACTTCTGTAATTTTATCTAATTTATTATGTTTTATTTTCATCAACAACACCTCAATATAAACTAATCTTATTTACTGGTAATATTTTATTATACTTTATATGTATGTTCAATCTAAATAATTATCTATATTATTTTAATAAATAATAAAAGCTGTAACTCATACTACAGCTTCATATTTATTCAATATAACTAATTTTTTATCGAATAAATGTTTTAATAAAACTTACTTCTCCGTTTACTTGATAAGTTCCTTCTTGTGCCGGAACAAATACACTATCACCTTTTTTTAGATCTAAAGTCTTACCATCAAAAACAATTGTTCCTTCACCATTTAAAATAGTAAGAGCTTGAAAACTATCAAGATCAACTTGTCCATTATATGATTTAGTTACATCATATCTTTCACAAGTAAAATAATCATTATCAGTAAGTAACAATTTAGTATAACCATCTAGTTCTTCAATAGTTCCTTCTGGATCACCATTTTTTTCACTAGGCACAAGACAAGAAACATCAACTGCTTTATCAATATGTAATTCTCTTGGTTTTCCATCTGCACCTAAACGTCCAAAATCATATACACGATATGTTGAATTTGAACATTGTTGTATTTCAGCAATAACTGATCCTGCTCCAATTGCATGAATTGTTCCAGCTTTTATATAAAAACAATCTCCTTTTTTTATTGGAACTTTTTTTAAATAATCGCAAACAGTATCATCTTCGATGTGTTGTCTAAATTCTTCTTTTGTCATTTCTTGATTTACACCATAATATAAAAATGCATTGGGTTCAGCTTCTAAAACATACCAAAATTCATTTTTTCCAAATTCACCTTCATTTTTCAATGCATATTCATCATCAGGATGAACTTGAATACTTAATGCTTGCTTTGCATCAATAAATTTAATCATAATAGGAAAATTATCATATTTTTCACAGTTTTTACCCCAAACATATTTTCCCTTTCTCTCTAAATATTCACTAAAAGATAATCCTTTATATTCATCATTTATAACAATACTACTACCATCTTTATGATTTGACATTTCCCATGTTTCTGCAACTTTGTCTAAATCACTAACTTTATTGAATTCCTCTACTAATTTTCTTCCCCCCCAAAGATAATCTTTTATCGCTGGATCTAATTTTAATATTTCCATACTTAATCTCCTTTGCTTTGTATTGTATCTATTAATATTATATTAAATAAATAACTTATGTAAATATTTTATATATTTATTTTAAACATTTTTTTATTAAATTATGGATAAGAAAAACTACCAAGGGATTAACTTGGCAGTTTTAAATATCTATTGTATATTAGTTATTTTTTCTTTTTTTAAGACAAGCGATTGCACTTAATGAAGCTAATAATCCTAAACTTGTAAACATTCCAATTAAGTTTTCATCACCAGTTTTTACACTTGTTGTATCACCATTATTTACTGGTGTTTTTACTGTGTTATCTACTGGTACAGTTGCACTAGTTTCTAAGCTACTAATTGCTTTTTCTAATGTGGCTTTAGCATTGTCTACTTCTTTTTGCGTTGCATTTTCATTTGCTAATACATTTTTAGCATTTACTAATGCATCATTTACAGCCTTAACTGTTGCTTTAGTGTAACTAGCTAAGTTTAATCCTTCAGCTTGATTAATTAAATCTTCTAATAAACTCTTATCTGGAATTAATCTTAAGTTTAAGAAAGCTGTTACTAAATTAGTATATGCTTCATTTACTGCTTCTTGCATTGCATTTTCATCGTTGTATACATCAGTTGCTGCTTTTAAGGCATCATTGAATGGTGTCCATGTAGCTTCTGTATATTTTGCAGCTTCTAAACCACTTACTTTATCAATAAATGCTTTTAAAGCTGTTTTATCACCTTTGAAGAATTCTAATTTTTGCATAATACTAGCAAGTCTATCAAATACATTATTTACTTCTTCTTGAGTTGCAGTTAAATTATTATAAACTGCATTTGCTTCATCTCTAGCAGCTTTGAATTCATTAACTACTACTGGTACAACGTTTACTAAATCTTCATCAGCAATTATATTAGCTAAATCAATAGCAATTTGTAAAGCAGTTTTATCAGCAGTTGTAGCAGAAGCTTCTGCAGTGTTCATACCATAATCTACAGCTTGAACTTCTAAATCATTTACATCAAAGTTATCAGAGATATTTTCAATCAAATCATTTAAATTAATAGTTAAATTTGCTTCTGTGTTATTTACACGAATAATATCACTAACACGCGCATCTTTGTAATAAACAGCTAAAGCTTGAATACCAGATGTATCACTTGTATTAATAGTAAGAACTTTATCATTAGTTAATGATAAATCTACTTTTGGTGCAGTTACATCCACATTTACATCAAATGATTGTGTTTGAACATTATCAGAATTCATTAAAACATCTAAACATGAATCTTTATCACCATAGTCTACAGAATTTAGATATTCATATTCTTGTATAGCACGAACTTCAAAAGTATAATTACCTTCTTTTACAAGATTACCATCAAAATCAGTACCATCCCAATACATTTGACGATTATACTTAGTACCATAAGTTAAAGCAGCTTGTTGAGTTCTATTACCATCATTAACTTTTGCTTCAAAATATTCATATTCAGGACCAATTACATTAACAATATTTCCAGTTTCATCTTTAATTACTACACATAGTGCTTTTGCATTACGCAATAAGTAAAGTGCTGCATAAGCAATATCATCCTTACCATCTTCATTTGGAGATATAGTAACATAAGAACCATTTAATTCGCCATCTGTACGAAGACCATCTAAATAGTTACGAATTGTATTGTAATAACTTGTAGAAGATCCTCCAAAGTAATCTGGTAAAGATGTTCCTGTAAATTGATTTGCACCTAAAACTACATCATATCCATCAACTAAAGAATTCAAAGTAGTTGTGTGGAATAATGGATATTTTTTATCAGTAGTATTTAATTCACTGATATCATCATATGCAGTTGCTAAATCAAAGATTGGAGCTGCATTCCAATCACCTCTAAATCCTAAATAAGGAATACTAAGAGTTTCATAATCAGAATCTACATTATCAAAGAAAACAAATCCTTCTAAGAACATACCATTTGGATATTTTTCATCATAAGCTTTCATTGTTTCTTCATTCAAAGTTACATTAACTGTAATTTTAGTTGAACTGTTAGCAGGAACAGAAATTTTTGTTACAGATGCATCATTATTATAACGGTTAATATTATCAGATGCACTAACAATAGTTCCATTAGAAACAGCAGTAACTTTCATTACACTATCTTCGATTGCATCGATATCTGATCCATAAGTATTAACAGGAGCGATAATAGTACGTCCATCAGATTCAGTAGTATTATCAGTTTGTAAACATGCTAATACATCAAATGTTTTCGCTACAGAATCATAATTATCCATAGTAAATGTAATATCAAAGTTTGTATCTAATTTATCTCCTAATTGTACTTTAGTACGAGGAGAATCTCCAGTAACAGGATTAAATTGTGTATCATTATGTAATAAAACTAAACTGTTCATTACATTTTCAATATTAACCATACCAGCGCCTTGGCGTCTTGGAGAGAAATATAAGTTTTGGCGTGTTAAATCACTTGAACTTACAAATGGTTGATAAGCCACTGCAGTAGAAGCTACTAACTGATTAATTAATTCAACATATTCATGTGTTCCAGTTTTTACTCCAAAAGTATCAAGATTATCATCCACATATTGTTGAGCAAGAATAAATAATCCTTCTGCATTTGGTGAAGCCATAGAAGTCCCGCTCTTTGAAGATAGTGCAGTATCTGATGCTGCTCCTGCAGACCAGATATTTCCTCCTGGAGCCATTACATCTGGTTTTAAATTCATAGATTCACTTACACCCCAAGAAGTAGAACCTGCTGGTCCGTTATCATTGTATTTACGAGTTATAGTTTCAGACTTATCTTCTGAAGAGAAAGTTACATTTACAGTACCATTAGTAATAGCAGTAGCTAAAGCATTATAAACATCACTGCTAGTAGCTGTACCAGCAAAAACAGGAATACTTTCACCATTTTCACCAGACCATAAACCACTAATATCAAAATAATCACTATAGTAGTCAAATGTCATATAAACAGCTTCGGCTCCAGCTTTATATGCATTTTCTTGAGCTGCTATAATACCTTCTTTATCGTAAGGAATATAACCGTAAACACGTTTAACTAAAGCTACTTTACCAGTTAAGTCTTGTGTAATAGAAGAACCGTCACCACAATCAACCAATTCATAAGTACCAGTTAATACAGTTCCTAGTCCTGGTCTATAAAGATCACTAATTGTTATAGTATTTACAGATTCATTATCTTTATTTACAGCTACTGCTGTAGTATTTGTATAATTATTAATATATGCATACCCTGTTCCTTGAGCAGAAGCAATAGTCATAGGTGCATATAATGAACCAGAAAATCCCCCTGCTGAACTATTAGGTAATAAAGTAGTATATCCATTAACTAAAGCTCCTGGATGGCTATCACGAGCATCATTACCTGCAGAAACATTGATAGTAATACCACTAGCATGTGCACGGTTATAAGCTTGTTGATAACCAGCTTGAGCATAAGTATTCATAGTTGTAAATCCATTTGGAATACCAAGAGATAAGTTAAAAGCATTAACTCCTAAAGTAACTGCATCATCTAAAGCTGCAAATACTGCTTCATCAGATTCTTGACCAAAATCATCATTTTCATCAAATACTTTGAAGAACATGATTTGAGCATCATAGGCAGCACCTTTAACACCAGAAACTTCATCATAACCTTCTCCGCCATTACCAGCAACAATACCACTAACATGTGTACCGTGACTACTAGAATCACCGTCCCATGCATCTAAATCACCACAAGCATAATCAACAGAGAATGGCACTTTAGAATTATAATAGAAATCACCATTTAAAATATCTTGTTGTACCTCTTCTGAAAAACCAGTTTTATCAAAACCATGGAACCAGCTTCCCCAACCTTGTACAAATAAATTTAATGTACTTTGATTTGCTTTAATAACTTCAAGTAGATTTTCTTTGGTTTTATAGTTAGAAAGTAAACCTGCTTCTCCGGCTGTTTTTACTTCAGGATCCATATAAGAAAATAACTTATGTGTGTAACGGATACTGCTGTCAAAAACTCCAACAACTTTACCTGCACCAGTATAACCAGCTTGCCAAGCTGCTTCAAGCCCCATTTGGCTAGCTGAACCAGCATCAGACTTAACTGATCTATTTACATCAATAGCATCACATCCAGTAAGTTCATAATAATCTTCCAAAGATATATATTCCGTATTTTCTTCTTCCTGCCAGTCAGCATCATAGTTATAACTTTGCGTCATATAAACAGATTTTACTCCATCCAACTTCTTAATTTTTTCTATATACTGATACTCAACTTGTGCTGCAAAACCATTAAGTAAATTAGTATAGTGATACTTATATACTGTATCAGGAGCAAATTTTGAAATTTCTTTTTCTATTTTTTCCTGCTGACTTACCATATCACTTCGATAAGCTGTTACAGCTTCATCAGTTGAATAAGCAATACTATCATTTTTAAATTTATCAACATATTCATCCACGTCTAAAGTAGTTTCACCTTCTAATTCTACAACTACTTTTACAGTTTCATCAGGTGCATACTGCTTAGTAGAAATTTCTTCCCCTGCGGTAAGTTCATCTAAAAGATTAGTACCTCCGCTAGTCATCATATTTTCATTATTTAGTGCTATACTTGTTGAAAATGACGTACCAAATGCAGTCGTCATGGCAAGAATACTCACTAAAAACTTTTTGACTGAATTTTTTTTCATAAATTCATCTTCCCCTGGTACACATTTATAACTTACTAAACAGTCATAAATGACATACCTTTTCCTTTCTATTTAAATTTTGTTTAGAATTATAAAAATGAATATGTACTTTAATTTTCTCTTCCCATAATACTAACTTAGAAAGATTTTTATCAACTCTTTATATCTTAATGATCATAATTTACTTTTTTGATACCTTACTTAAAACATCAAAAAATATGTTTTATATAAATTTCATTTCTACTAATATCAATAAATTCAACTATTTACCACTAATTCTTATAAAAATTCTTCTCAACCATTTGAACGTTATAGAAAAAGTTTTCTAAAATAAATTTAAAGTTTTTTCCGTAATTTCCAATAATAACAAATACGATGAAACCTAAACAAAAGTATAAATATAAAAATTAGTAACTTTTTTTATTACCCTGGTTATTTAAAGCATTTTCATATTCCTGTTACCAAATATTTTCTTAAAAATACGTTCACTTTTAACAAACTCAAAAGTTAATTTTTAGCTTCTCCATCTCTAGTATTACATCTACACAATATATGTTATTTAAATAAAACTGGTAATATCTAATATTTTTATTCTAACATTCAATTTTCTAAATATAACTACATAACAATTGTGACAATATAACATTTCCCCAAATGATATTGTTGAAGTCGCATTTCACCACTTTCATAGATAATGCATACATGTATACAGATTAAGCCGCAATTTTTACAAATATTAATGTTTATGCATATAAAATCAATAACATAGTTACGCATAAAACCGTACAATAAGAAAATTACTAAGAGTTAACCTAAATTTTTAACCGAAAACATCTAGTTTAATGTTGAACTTTTTATAAATTCTACAAAACTGTGTTTCCCGTTGTACATATTATTCACTTTTCAAACTCTAATAAATATCAGCTAACTTTAATAAAATTTATTAATTCTTATTAGTTAGCGTTTTAAAATGGCACATCTAAAATCTATTTTTATAATATATCATATAGATTTCCTTACCCCACTGCACCATTTTAATATTTCATTTTATCTACCTCTTTGACAACCATAAATTAAAACATTTATTTAAAAGCAACTCATAACAAATTTTCCGGACAAATCTGTATTTTACTTTCAAATGTTTCTAAGCTATCCGCAAATAAAATAGAAATATTATAAATTTACTATATCAAAAAAATAGATAATCAACAATAACCAACGTTATTTTTTATCATTTTTATGATATTTAATAAACTTTTTAAATACACTTTATTATTTAGTGCTTACCTTGTAAATCAGTAAAATCTCTTTATAGTAATCAAATGGTAGGATATTTTTGTTACATATGAGTTCTATTAATCATTCGTTGCTTATTATATATTTTTCTTTCTACATTGTTATAATTCATTTTAATGACATCTAAATTTAATATTTTATTGGTTTCAAATTTTTGTTTAACCCTTTTATCTCGTATTTTGGTGATCTCTTTTGAAGTTACTAAAAAATATAAATCTGGAATAATATCAATTAATCTATGCTAGTAAACAATGTAAAAATAGCATTTGGATATTTCATAGAAATAATTGCCAATTCAGATACATGTTTTGTATCTGAATAAATCTCTTTTTCAATTTTAAATATTTGTTCATTGTCTATTACCTGCTTTATTTTTCTATCTGTACCAAACATTTCAATTCACTGAGAATATGAATATAACATATATACACCTCTGTGAGTAATTAACTGTATTTTTTCTTTTACAGTTATTTACTTACATTATATATTCTATCATGTTAATGCCAATACAAATATAAAACAAGTGAATTAAATGTAATTATATATTTTCTATATCAAAAAAAGCATAATCTTCTAAAAACTATAAAGTCATTTAATATTACTTCATATTTTATGAAAACTATACTTTTATTTTATCTGTTAATCTAAATTTAATATCAAAATTATCTTAATTTTATCACTATTTATTTCTTGGTTTCATTTGTGGGAATAAGATAACTTCTTGGATAGATTCTTGTCCAGTTAATAACATCACAAGTCTATCAATACCCATACCCATTCCACCTGTTGGTGGTAATCCGTATTCTAATGCTTCTACATAATCTAAATCCATTTCGTTTGCTTCATCGTTTCCAAGTTCTTTTTCTTTTAATTGATTTGCAAATCTTTCATATTGATCAATTGGGTCATTCAATTCAGTAAATGAATTAGCATATTCATTACCACAAATAAATAACTCAAAACGTTGTGTAAAACGTGGATCATCAGGATTTTTCTTTGCAAGTGGTGAAATTTCAATTGGATGTCCATATACAAAAGTTGGATTTATAATTGTTTCTTCAACATATTTTTCAAAAAATTCATTAATAATATGTCCATATCCAAAATGTGGTTCAATTTCAATATGATGTTCTTCAGCTAATTTTTTAGCATCTTCAAAAGTCATATTTCCTGCAAAATCAATTCCTGTTTTTTCTTTAATCGCATCTGTCATTGAAATACGTTTAAATCCAGGAGCTAATGAAATTTTATGCCCTTTATATTCAATTTCATAAGTTCCACATACTTCATTAGCGGCATTTGAAATAATTCCTTCAGTTAAATCCATCATTCCTTCAAGATCACTAAATGCTTTATAAACTTCAATTGTTGTAAATTCTGGATTATGAGTTCGATCCATTCCCTCATTTCTAAACAAACGTCCAATTTCATAAACAGCATCCATACCACCAACAATTAATCTTTTTAATGATAATTCAGTTGCAATACGTAAATAGAAATTTACATCTAATGTATTATGATGAGTAACAAATGGTCTTGCGCTAGCTCCTCCTAAAATTGGATTTAATACCGGAGTTTCTACTTCTACATAACCTTTATTATCTAAATAATTTTGAATTGAACGAATAATTTTCGGTCTTGTAAAAGCAATTTTACGTGCTTCCTCATTCATAATCAAATCAACATAACGACGACGATATCTTTCTTCAATATCACTTAAACCATGATATTTTTCAGGTAAAGGACGTAATGCTTTTGTTAAATGTGTATACTCTTCAACTTTAACAGAACATTCACCTGTATTTGTCATAAATACTGTTCCTTTTACACCTATAATATCTCCGATATCACCTTTTTTAACAAGTTCATATACATCTTCACCAATTACATCTTTACGAACATATAATTGAATTTGACCATCACGATCTTGAATATGCATAAAGCAAACTTTTCCCTTACGACGTTTTGTCATAATTCTTCCGGCAAGTTTAACTTCAACTCCCATTTCTTCTAACTCTTCGTGTGTTTTATCACCATATTTTTCTTTAATTTCTTTAGAATATGCTGTTACGTCAAATCTTTGCCCAAATGGATCAATTCCCTTATCAATTAATTCTTGTAATTTTTCTCGGCGAACTAATTCCTGTTCACTAAACTTTCTTTCTTCCATTTTTTTTTGGTATATTGTAATTGACTCATTTAATTGGTCATTATACACTATACCTTCTCCTCTCTATCAACTTTATTTATCCGTAGTTGATGACGGTTTTGTTATT
>JAGZCC010000026.1 GCA_018369555.1 Thomasclavelia spiroformis | reverse complement strand
CACAAAAGCAAAATGCCCGTAGAGCCGATAAAATAAGGCTTTGCGGACATTTAAGAAGATATAAAAAGATAGTTAAAAAGATATATATAATTTCAATTATAATTTTTACTAATTCTAGATTATGTATTATTTTAACTATTTAGGTTTTATTTGTTGAAAAATTAATTTTTTGATAGTGATTTTGATGAATTATTTAAATATAGATGATTACTAATATTTACTTTTTTTTATAATTTTGATAAAATTGTTCACATAAAATTTAATTTAATGGAAAAGGAGTGTTTAAATTTATGGATGTAGACCCCGAGTCTTCAATCGCTATTCAAATTGTTTTGATCGTTATTCTTACTTTAATCAATGCCTATTTTGCTGCTAGTGAAATGGCAATCGTTTCAGTTAATAAAAGTAAGATTCATCGATTATGCGAAGAAGGAAATAAGAGAGCTAAGTTAGTTGAAAAATTATTGGATCAGCCAACTAATTTTTTATCGACTATTCAAGTAGCCATTACGTTAGCTGGTTTCTTTAACTCAGCAAGTGCAGCTACTGGTATTTCTAAAAGCTTTGCTAATGTATTAAAGAATTGGAGTGTTCCATATGCAGATACTATTGCTGTTGTATTGATCACTATTTTAATTTCATTTATTACTTTAATTTTTGGAGAATTAGTTCCTAAAAGAATTGCTTTGCAAAAAGCTGAAGCGTATTCAATGTTTTGTGCTAAACCTATTTTAATTGTTAGTAAAATAGCTAGCCCTTTTATTAAAGTATTATCATGGTCAACTAAGTTTATCTTAAGAATATTTGGGATGGCCGATGAAAATGTTGAAGAGTCTTTATCACGTGAAGAAATTCGCTCTATGGTCGAAAGCGGCCAAGAGAATGGTGTTTTTAATGAAATTGAAACAGATATGATTACTAATATTTTTGAGTTTGATGATAGTTTAGCTTTAAATGTTATGACTCCTCGAACTGATGTATATTGTATCGATATTAATGATGCATTAAGTGATAATATTGATCAAATGATGACTATGCAATATACTCGTATTCCAGTTTATGATGATTCTATCGATAATATTATTGGAATTTTAAATATGAAAGATTTTGCTATTGAAGCCCGAAAAGTTGGTTTTGATAACGTAGATATTAAAAAAATCCTAAGAAAGCCTTATTTTGTCTTAGAAACTAAAAATATTGATGATTTATTCAAAGAATTACAAGAAGAACATCAACATATTGCTATTTTAGTTGATGAATATGGCGGTTTTTCTGGAATTGTTACAGTTGAAGATTTAATAGAGGAAATCATGGGAGATATTGAAGATGAATATGATCATGATGATGAACCTAAATTACAAAAAATCGATGATAATAATTACATTGTTGATGGAAATTATTTACTTGATGATCTTGATGATGAATTAGATTTAAAATTATCTAATAATAATCATGATACTATTGGTGGATTTGTACTTCATTTATTAGGAGAGATTCCTGAAGAAAATCAACAACGAACTGTAAGTTATGAAAATCTTATTTTCTTAATTATCAGTATTAAAGGTAATCGTGTTACAAAAATAAAGTTAACAATTAATGATAAAGAAAAAGAACCAGATTTTAGTGAAGACTAAAACTGGTTCTTTTATTCATTTGTTTCATTTATTACAACATGATGTGGATATGGGATTACAATACCTTCTTCATCAAAACGATCTTTGATTTTAAAACGTAAATCTGATAGTAATTGAAAACCTGAAGAATTATCTTTTGATAATAATGTTGCTCTTAATTGAATTCCACTTGGATTGAATTCAACACAGTGAACATTTATTATTGGTTCGTTGTGTTGCTTTTGTTCATCAGTTCTACCATCTAAACATAGTGGATGTTTAGCTCCTTCTTCTTGAATAATTTTAATGGCTTTTTGCATATTACTTTCATAAGATATTTCAACATATAAATAGTTAGCTTTTTGGGCTTTTACATTAGAAATATTTTCAATTATTGCTTTATTCATAATTGTATTAGGAATAATTATTTGTGTTCGCTCCAATGTTTCAATAATACTATGCCTTATCGAAATATCTATAACTGTACCTCGAACATTATATTCCTGGACACTAACAAAATCTCCTATTTTATATGGTTTATAAGTCATAATCATAAATCCATTTATTAAATTACTTGCTGCCTCTTGCGAAGCTAACCCAATAACAACAGCAATAATTCCACCACTTGCAAGTACTGCTTTGATAATTGATTCCATTGCTTTAATTTCACTCATAATAACAGCTAAAATAATAGCAACTAGAACAATTCGTTTGATTCGCATTGGTAAAGTTAATTTTAAAGGATCTTTAATTTGTTTTTTTAAAACTTTGTTTATGACTTTGTTTATAATTAATACCGCAATAATTGATAAAATAATACTAATTCCACTGTTTATTAAGCCATTTTTAAATATACTATCTAATTGTTTATAGATATTCTCCATTAAATCACCTACTTAATTTTTGTTTTATAATACATTGATAAAAGACTTAAACATATATATTGAATTATTCCAATTATTGCTACAAATATTGATAAATAGCTAATCCAAAATAAAATATTATTACCTGTATTAAAAGTATTGGCTACTAAAAAAATAATAATAAAAATTATCGCTATAATTTTTGAATATTTAGAAAAATGCATTAATTTTTTTGCTAATAATTCATTTTTATTCATCTTATTTACCTATGCAAAAGCGTTTAAACAATTCATCTAATAAATCTTCTTTTGCTTTTTCTCCTAATATTTCTTTTAAATTACTCCAACACTCATACAGATCGGTAACAATTAAATCAGTTGGTACCAGCATTGTCATTGCTTCGACTGCCTGATTTAAAGATTGACTAGCATTTTGAAGTAACATTGTTTGACGAGCATTAGTTAATATATGATCATTATTATCAATAATTTTTCCCAACTCAAACATTTCTTTTATTTTATTAGTTAATGCTCCTATATCATTGTCTTTAGCACTAATTACTACTCCATCTAAATCTACTTTAATTCCCTGATCAGCTTTATTTAAAATAATAATTCGATTAGAATCATTTGTAAGCTCTAATAATTCTTGATCTCCTTGCTCTAATTTTAAAGAACCATCAATAACTAATAAAACCAAATCAGCTTGATTAATTAATTCTTTAGATTTTTCAACTCCCATACTTTCGATAATATCATCAGTTTCACGAATTCCAGCAGTATCAATCATATTTAAAACAATTCCATCAATACTAATACTACCTTCAACAATATCTCTAGTAGTACCCGCAATATTTGTAACAATTGCTTTTTCTTCTTGTAACAAAGCATTTAGCAAACTACTTTTACCAACATTTGGTTTTCCAATTATCACCGTTTTAATTCCATCTTTTACTAATTTAATATTCTTTGAATCATTTAATATTTTATTCATTTTTTCTAAAAGAACTTTACTTTCAGGTAATAAAGAGGTCGCTGTTAATTCTTCAACATCATCGTATTCAGGATAATCAATATTAACTTCTATTTGAGTTATTATTTTAATTAAATCCTCTTTTAAATCTTCAATAAAATTACTAATATTTCCTCTAATTCCTTTTAATGCCAGTTCACTTGCATAACTATTTTTTGCACTAATAATATCACTAATAGCTTCTGCTTGAGATAAATCAATTCTTCCATTTAAAAATGCTCGTTTACTAAATTCACCACGCTCAGCTATTCTTGCACCATTTTTTATACATATTTCTAAAACTTGTTTAGTAATATATACGCCACCATGACAATTTATTTCTACCATTTCTTCACCAGTAAATGTTTTCTTTCCACGATATATATTTACTAATACTTCATCAATTCTTTTTCCATCATCAATAATATATCCATAATTTATGGTATGACTTTCTTTATTAATTATTTTTCCTGTAAAAAATTTTTGAACAAATGCTATACTTTCTGGACCACTTATCCTTATTATTGAAATAGCAGCTTCTAAACGACTTGTTGCAATTGCAACAATTATATCCTCGTTCAAAATATCACCATCCTTTATCTTTTGTATTTTATCACAAATTATTATTAATTAATATACCCAATCAATGTTATAATAATTATAAGTAGAGGAAAAATTTTATAATAAATAACATTTTTTGTTTCCATCTACAAATACATAATATTTTCTACTCATATAAAAAATGGAGGTTAAAATGAAATTAGGGATTATTGGTAGTGGCATGATTGTCAATGATTTATTATCTTTTGTTGAAAGTATTGAAAGTATTGAATTAGTTGCAATTTTAGGTAGAGAAAAATCAAAGGAAAAAATTGAAAAAATTGTTAATCAACATAATATAAAAAAAGCTTATTATGATTATGAAATGTTATTAAATGATTCACAAATTGATACAATTTATATTGCTTTACCTAATCATCTTCATTATGAATATACAAAAAAAGCATTATTACATAATAAACATGTAATTTGTGAAAAACCATTTACATCTAATGTAACCGAATTAGATGAATTAATTAATATAGCAAAACAACAAAAATGTCTTCTTTTTGAAGCAATTACTAATCAATATCTTCCTACTTATAAAGATATAAAAAGTAAATTAGATGAAATAGGAAAAATAGGTATTATCTCATCTAATTATTCACAATATTCATCTCGCTATGATGCTTTTAAACGTGGAGAAATATTACCAGTTTTTGATGTTAATCAATCTGGTGGGGCTTTAATGGATTTAAATATTTACAACATTCATTTTGTAGTAGGCTTATTTGGTGAACCTAACCATGTACATTATTTTGCTAATATTGAACATGGCATTGATACATCCGGTGTCGTTGTTTTAGAATATGACTCTTTGAAAGCAATTTGTATTGGAGCTAAGGATTGTAATGCTCCTATTACCTCAACGATTCAAGGAGACCTTGGATGTATTAAAATTGAAGGTCCAACCAGTACCCTAGCAAATGTTAGTCTTATTAAAAATAAAGAAAAATATATTATTGACTCATTAGATAAACATCGTATGTATGCTGAATTTAAATGTTTTAGTGAATATATTAACAACAAAGATTATAAAATGTGCGACAAGATGCTTAAACATTCAAGAATTGTTATGGATGTTTTAACAAAAGCTAGAAAAAGTGCTAATATTGTTTTTGGGTGTGAAAAATAATTTAGTGATGAAAAAAGAGTATAGATTATTAATAATTTATACTCTTTCTTGTTTATTTAAAATATAATAATATACTGATAATATTGTTGCTAAAATAAATGTAATAAGACCTGAAATAAATGGTAATCTTGGATTGAAAACATAAAGAAAGCCTGCTATTAACGCTCCTAAAATTCCTCCTAATGATTTAATTGCATTATAGAATCCCATGATTATACTTGTATTTTTATTATTTGATCTACTAGCAATTAAATCTTGAATTACTGGTACAATAATTGCATTTAAAGCAAAATAAACAATATTTAATAGTATAAAAATTATAATATTACTAGTTAATAAGACATTAAACATCGTAATACTACTAATCAATAATAAAAATATTGATGCTTTAGAAACATTAGTATATTTAATAATCCACAAACAGATTGTTCCATTTGCAACTAATGAAATAAAACCAATTACAGCTTTTATTATTCCATTATATCCCGAACTTAAATTAAAAATATCTTTTATATAATAATTAAAACTTTGTTCAAATGCCGTAAATCCAATAAAAGATAAACAACAAATAATAAATAAAATAAAATATTTTTTATCCATAAATAACTTTACTTGTTTAAACGAAATAAATGGATTTGCTTGCTTAATTAATACACTTAAATTTTGTTTTTTTGTAGCAACACAATCATTATTACAAAATGTATAAAATAATATCCCACTACTTGCCAACACAATTGCTTGTACTACAAATGTTAAATCAATAGATATTTCTCCTAACATTCCGCCAATAAAATATCCAAAAGCTGCACAAACACTTGCTACAGTTGCTAAAATTGTTAAATTTTGTCCTCTTTTTTCTATCGGTGTAACATTTACCACATATGTTAAAAAGCTAACATAAGCACCACCAGTAAAAAAACCAGAAAACATACGTGCAAAAATCAATGTAGTTTGAGAAGTTGATTGCCAAAACAATATTTGTCCTACAGCATAACCTGTACCACAAATCAACATTATTGTTTTACTATTAATTTGTTCATTTAATTTTCCCCAAAACGGTGAAAATAAAAAATTTAATCCCATCATTGCACCATAAGCAACCCCAAACATATAATCTCCTAATGCTAAATTTTGAATTACTGTTGGTGTAATAGGATGAGCAAAATTTGCTGCTAAATTAAACATACCATTAATTATAAAAAAAATTATTGATTTATTCATTCTTATCCCTCATCGATCTTTTTATAAAGAAAAAACACATGAAAACATGTGCTTATTCTACATATGAAATAACCATATGTCTATTTTTTCCTTCTCCATAACTCTGTGTTTTTACATGCTCTAATTTAGATAATTCTTGATGCATAACTTTACGTTCATCAGCTGGCATTGGATCAAGTTTAATATCAGCTTTAGTTCTTAAAACTTGTTTTCCTAATTTTCTTGCCATGCTAGCTACTTTTTTATAACGTTCTTCTTTATACCCATTAATATCAATACTTAATTCAATTCTTTTTTTATACGTAGTACTCACTGCATTTTTTACAATAAAATTAATTGCTCTTAAAATTACACCTGCTTTACCTATTAATATAGAATTATTACTTGTATTTATATTACAATATATACGACCATCCTGTAAATAAGAAACAGTTTCAACTTCGAATCCCATTTCACTGATAAATTTTCTAACATATTCTTCAATATACGCTTGAACCATGGCTATCGTATAACATTCTATTTCAGCTTTTTTAGTAAAAAAAGTTTTTGTTTCACTTATTACTTCATAATTTAAATCATCAGCAGTTACATCTAATTCTTGACAAGCTAAATTAATAGCATCTTGTACAGTTTTTGCTGTAAATCTTTTAAACATTTATTTCACCTTGCTTCCTTTATAAAGGGTAGTATATTATTTACCAACATCTTTTTTTACTTTTTCAATGTGGAAAAATTGAATATATACAGTTCTTACAATACCAATAATATTAGTAGTTATCCAATATAAAGACATTGCTGATGGCATTGTAGCTGCTAAATAAACGATAAATAACGTCATTACATTATTCATTGTATTCATTGTTTGCATTTGTTGACTTGGACGATATCTAGGTGATCGTTTAGCCATTATTTGTGATATTTGCACTGCAAAATATTGAGTAACTGCTACCAATAATAATAAAACAATATATCCAATGCTTAATTCCATTATATGACTAATTGGTTTTTCACCTAAATTAATACCAAATAATGACGTTTTATACAAAATATCAATTCTTTGAACTGCTTGCCACATTGCAATCATAATTGGTAAAGTTAAGAAAGTTGCAAATGAGCCAAACATACTTACATTATGTTTTTTGTATAAATTTTGAATCTCTGCACTTTGTCGCATTTGCGATGCTTGATCTTTACGTCCTCTATATTTATTTTGTATTCTTTCTAATTCAGGTTGTAATAACTGTATTTTTTGTGTTGAAACAGTTGATTTAACCATTATTGGTAAGGTAATTAAATTTACAATAATTGTAACACCAATTACCCCGATAGCAACATTACCTACATATTGATTAATAAACAAAATTCCCTTAGCTATCGGTATAACGAATAAGAAGTCAAACCATCCTGCACTTAATGACCATGGTGTTGACATTGTTATTGCTCTTGATTCAATTAAATTCCCATTTTTATCAAGATTTGCAGTACACCCAGTTAAGATAGCAATAAAGAAAACTAAACAAAACACTTTTAATATTTTTTTAGTCTTGTTATCTAGTACCATTTAATTTTCCATCCTTTTTAATATTTTTTTATATAAATAATTAAATTCTTTCAAGTTAGAAGAAAAATCTGAATCCAAAAATTTATTTCTAACAATTACTATATAATCATAATTATCTTCTAAATTTATTGTTTCCTTGATAATCATTCGAACTTGTCGCTTAATTTTATTTCTAATTACAGCTTTACCTAATTTTTTACTCACAGATATTCCAATACGAGCATGTCCAGTGTCATTCTTTAAATAATAAATAATAAAATTTCGATTAGCCATACTTTGTTTTTTCTTAATTATACGACTAAAATCTTCATTTTTTTTAACTCGATATTCTTTTTTCATAATTTTTAGAAAAAAAACCCACCGTAAAGTGGATTTTCTTAAGCAGATAAGACTTTTCTTCCTCTTTTACGGCGACGTGCAAGCACTTTTCTTCCTCCTACAGTAGCCATTCTAGCTCTAAAACCATGAGTTTTTGATCTTTTTCTTTTATTTGGTTGATATGTTCTTTTCATTTATTACACCTCCAAAAATACTATATTTTTTATACAAATAACATATGCTCCCCCATTTTATATGAAAATGCTCTTTAAGTCAATGAAATTGAGGGAAAAAGTCCATTAAATTAATCAATAATATTTAATAATATTAATAAAAGTCACAAAAAATGTGACTTTTATCGCTTATCTTTTTATATCAAATTTTATATAAAATGCATAGTTTATCCACATTAATATAGGCTTGTGCTTTTTATTGTGAATAAATGTGAAAAATCCTGAAAAAGCTTGTCATTATTAGAGGTTTATTGTGATTTTATCGTGAATCTAAATATAATATGTATTATTTTATCACAAACTTCACATTCACAATTTTTTATATGAATAAATAAACTTGTGAATATTGTGAAAATATGTCGAAATGCTTGGAAAATGTAACAAATATTGTGAATATCTTTGTGAACAATTTTCTATCTTAGTTTTTTTACTTTAAATTTGTGACTTATTTGCTTATAATTAAGATGCGGAGGTGAAAAAATGCGCGATAATAGTAAAATTTGGCAATTATGTCTTGATACTCTTGAAAAACAAACTCTTCCAGAGGAGCGCAAGATTGATAAAGTAATCATGGAATCGGTTTTTAGAAATGCACAAATTGCGTCTATTGATAATAATAAAGTTACTATTACTACACCTTTTTCATTTAATGTTGAAACAATAAAAAATAATCTTAGCGATATCGAAGACATTCTTTCTGGGATGCTTGCATCACAAGTTACTGTAGAAATACTGGGTGAAGATGAGTTTAATAAATCTATTATTCAAGCAAAAAAGGAAGTTATTAAAGATAACCTTAATAAAAGTTTGACATTTGAAAATTTTGTTGTTGGTGGTTCTAACAGAATGGCACAAAATGCTGCCTTACTTGTTTCAACTAATCCAGGTTCTAATTTTAATCCTTTATTTATTTATAGTAATCCAGGATTAGGTAAAACACATTTACTAAATGCTATTGGAAATTACGCTAAAGAAATCAATCCTAATCTCAATATTCGCTATATTACTAGTAAAGATTTTGTTGATGAAGTAATTGGTGCTATGAAGGGAAAAGACGGTGATGAAATCTATGAAAAATATAAGCAATTGGATATTTTATTAATTGATGATATTCAGTTTTTATTTAATAAAGAAAAAAGTAGTGAAATATTTTTCCATATCTTTAACGAATTAATCAATAATAATAAACAAATTGTTATTACAAGTGATAAAATGCCTGAAGATCTTCAAGGTATTGAATCACGTTTAATTAGTAGATTTAACTCTGGGCTAAGTTTTGGAATTGATCCCCCTGAATTTGAAACTGCTAGAGCTATTTTAGAGAAAAAAATAGAAAATCTTGATAATCCTTCATTAATTATTCAAGAAGATGTTATTGATTTTATGGCTAGTCATTATTGTCGAGATATTAGAAGTCTAGAAGGAGCTTTAAAACGATTATTTTTTTGTAGTATTATGAATTGTACTAATAACATTGATATGGCTTTTGCTTTAGAATCTTTTAAAGATGATAAAAAAGTAACTACTCCAAAAACTGCTCTTACAAAAGAAATTATTTTAAAAACTACTGCAGAATTTTATTATCTTACTATTGATCAACTGATTTCTAAAAATAAAACTAGAAAATTAACTACCCCTAGAGAAATGTGTATGTATTTAATGCGTGAATTATTAGATATTACTTTTTCTGAAATTGGGATGACATTTAGTAATCGTGATCATTCTACAGTTATGAAAGCTTGTGCTAGAGTGGAAGCAAAAATTGCCAAAGATTCAGATTATAAACTTGCTATTAATAAACTAAAAGAAAAACTAAATGTGCATTAAACACAACAAATCCACATTTAGTGAATATATAGTGCACATAAAAAACACTGATATTTAGTATGTTTTTTTAGTTATACACATTATTCACACTATAATAGTAATAATAAAATACTTAAAAATAAATATATAAATATAAACACAAAGGAGAAAATTTATGAATTTTAAGATTAAAAGAATTAAATTATTAAATGCTCTTACTAAAACAACTAAAGCTGTTTCAATTCGTAGTCCATTACCAGTACTTACAGGGATTAAATTTGATTTACATGATGATTGTTTAATTTTAACAGGAAGTGATTCGGATATTACAATTCAAACTAAAATAATAAAAGATGATGATTTAATTATTTATGAAATAGGTGGAGTTGTTCTTAATTCACGTTATATTTTAGATATTGTTCGTAAAATTGATAGTGATTATATTAATATTCAAATACTTGATGGAGCTTTAACTAGAATTTCAAGTCCTACTTCTAAATTTGATTTAAACGGAACTGATATTTTAGATTATCCTCGAATCGATTTATCTAAAAATGGTATAAAGACAGATATTAATTCCTTGGTCTTAAAAAATATCATCTCTCAAACTAAATTTGCTGCAAGTGATAAAGAACATAAACCTATTTTAACAGGAATTAATTTTAAAGCTGCAAATAACCAATTAGAATGTACAGCAACAGATAGTTATCGTTTAGCTAAAAAAGTCGTTTCTTTAAATGAAGATGTTACTTTTAATATTACTATTCCTCAAAAATCCTTAGACGAAATATCTAAAATTATTGAAAAAGATGAAATTATTGAGATGTATGTTTCTGATCGTAAAGTATTATATGTATTTGATAATAATATTATTCAAACTAGGTTAATTGATGGAAGTTTCCCAGATACAAATCGCTTGATTCCTAATAGTTTTGATTATGAATTAGATTTAGATACACATTATTTATTAAATGCAATTGATCGTGTTTCATTACTAACTAATGAACAAAATAATATTATTAAATTAGATATGAATGATACCCAAGTATTATTATCATCATATATGCAAGAAATTGGATCGGTGGAAGAAATTCTAGATAAAGCTTTTTATAAAGGAGAATCTCTTAGTATTTCGTTTAGTTCAAAATATGTTACTGAAGCAATTAAAGCTTTTAATAGTTCAAAAATAAAAATTTTATTTACGGGTGAAATGAAGCCATTTATTATTAAAGATTATGAAAATGATGATGTTATTCAATTAGTTCTACCTGTGAGAACATTTTAAAACTACAATTATGTAGTTTTTTTTTGTAAAAGCATTAATTTAATAAGTAAATTGATTATATGTGGATAAATTTTGAATGTAATCGAGGTTTGTTAAAAAATGATATTTATATACTTCTTATAAAAAAAACGTTTATACGTTGATTTTTTTGAATTTTAAAATAACTTATGTTATAATAGTGCTAGATTTTATAAAAAAAGAGGGTCATTATGAAAAAAATAAAAATTAAAGATGAATATATTACTTTAGGACAATTTTTGAAATTTGCTGGATGTGTATCTAGTGGAATTGATGCTAAGATGGTTATTAAAGATGGTTTAGTTTTAGTTAATGATGAAACTGAATTGAGAAGAGGTAAAAAACTGCGAGCTGGTGATCGAATTAATTTTGATGGAGAAGAGTTTATTATTGATTAATGATAGTAAAGTCATTATATTTACATAATTTTCGTAATTATAATCATTTTGTTGTTGATTTTAGCCAAGATATTAATATTTTAATTGGTAATAATGGACAAGGAAAAACTAATTTAATAGAGGCAATATATTTATTGTCTGTTGGTAAATCTTTTAGAAGTCATATTAATAAACAAATGATTATGTTTGATAATGAGTTTGCTAGAGTTGAAGGTAAGGTCATTTCTAACGGCAAGCAGCGAAATTTAGAGATTGTTTTAGGAAGCAATTTTAAAAATGCTAAAATAGATAATCAGGATATTCATAAAATAAGTGAATTTGTAGGATTATTGAATGTTGTTGTTTTTATTCCCGATGATTTGTATTTGGTTAAAGGAAATCCAAGTAATCGTCGGCATTTTATTGATTTAGAAATTTCTAAAATATCACCGATATATGTTTTTAATTTAAGTAAGTATTCTAACTTACTTAAAGAGCGTAATAAATATTTAAAAATACTTAATAAAAAAAATAGTCAAGGCGATGAGTATTTAGAAGTATTAGATGAACAATTATCAAAATTGCAAGTTGAATTGATAAAAAAAAGATTACATTTTATAAGTAGGTTAGATCAAAAAGTTTCATTTATTTATCAAAAAATAGCAAAAAAAGATAATGAATCTATTAAGTTACGTTATAGTTGTTTTCTTAAAGATAGTCTTAATTATGAAAATATTTTAACTTTATATAAAAAAAATCATAGTCGAGATATTAAATATATGCAAAGTCATGTAGGAATTCATAAGGATGATTTAAAAATATATATGAATGATAATGATGCATCTTTGTATGCATCTCAAGGACAACAAAGAACAATTGTTTTAAGTTTGAAAATTGCTTTAATTGAATTAATTAAAGAAGAAATTGGGGAATATCCAATTTTATTATTGGATGATGTTTTATCTGAATTAGATAAAACAAGAAAGAATATGTTATTGAATATTTTGAATCAAAAGATTCAAACATTTATTACAACTACATCTATTGATGATATTAATCATCAGATTATAGAAAAAGCAAAGAAAATATATATAGAAAGTGGCAAGGAGGCTACATAATGTCAGAAGAAAAAGTAAAACACAGTTATGATGAATCTGATATTCAGGTTTTAGAAGGTTTAGAAGCAGTTCGTAAAAGACCGGGAATGTATATCGGTACTACATCAGTTAGAGGATTACATCATTTAGTATGGGAAATAGTTGATAACTCTATTGATGAAGCATTAGCAGGATATGCAAGTCATATTCAAATAATTTTGAAAGACGATGATGTTGTTCAAGTTATTGACGATGGACGTGGGATGCCAACAGGAACCCATGCAAAAACAGGAATTTCAACTGTTGAAACAATTTTTACAGTATTACATGCTGGTGGAAAATTTGGTGGTGGAGGATACAAAGTATCTGGCGGTTTACATGGAGTTGGGGCTTCGGTTGTAAATGCACTATCTGAGTGGTTGGAAGTTAATGTTCATCGTGATGGACATGTTTATTATCAAAGATTTGAAAATGGTGGACAACCTGTAGATAAATTGAAAATTATAGATGATTCTGATATTACAGGAACAATTGTCACTTTCAAAGCTGATAAGTTAATTTTTAAAGAAGGAACTATTTATGATTATGATATTTTAAATCAAAGAATTAGAGAATTAGCTTTTTTAAATAAAGGGTTACGTCTATCATTAGAAGATCAACGTAATGGAATGAATCGAAGAAATGTTTATCATTATGAAGGTGGAATTAAAGAATATGTGAGTTTTATTAATAAAAATAAAACGCCGATTCATGATGAGATTATTTATGTTGAAGATGTGCAACAAGATATAACTATTGAAGTTGCAATGCAATATAATGATGGTTATCAATCAAATATTTATTCGTTCTGTAATAATATTAATACTCACGAGGGTGGAACACACGAAGAAGGTTTTAGAATGGCTTTAACTAGAGTTATTAATAATTATGCAAAGAATAATGGTTTTCTCAAAAAAGATGATGAAACATTATCTGGTGATGATGTTCGAGAAGGTTTGACAGCAATTATTTCTGTAAAACATCCTGATCCTCAATATGAAGGGCAAACTAAAACAAAATTAGGAAATGCGGAAGTAAGAAAAATTGCAAGTAATATTATTGCTACGTCTTTAGATAAATTTTTATTAGAAAATCCTGATACTGCTAAAATAATAATAGATAAGGCAATTATTGCTTCAAGAGCTCGTATGGCGGCAAAAAAAGCTCGTGAAATGACAAGAAGAAAAAATCCATTAGAGGTTTCAAATTTACCTGGTAAATTGGCTGATTGTTCAAGTAAAGATCCAAGTGAATGTGAAATATTTATAGTCGAAGGGGATTCTGCCGGTGGAAGTGCTAAGATGGGACGTGATCGTAGAATTCAAGCAATTTTACCGTTACGTGGAAAAATATTAAATGTTGAAAAATCAAGATTAGAAAAAATTCTTGGAAATGCAGAGATTCGTTCGATGATTACAGCGTTTGGTACAGGAATTGGAGAAGAATTTAATCTTGATAAATTAAGATATCATAAAATTGTAATTATGACCGATGCTGATGTTGATGGTGGTCATATTAGAATTTTAATGTTGACATTCTTATATCGTTATTTAAAACCATTGATTGAAAATGGTTTTGTGTATGCTGCACAACCACCTCTTTATTTACTAAAACATGGTAAAGAAGAATATTATTGTTATAGTGATGAAGAGTTAGAAGATTTAAAAACAAAAATCGGATCAGGTGCTAAATATAGCATTCAGCGCTATAAAGGATTAGGAGAGATGAATGCTGAGCAATTATGGGAAACTACGATGGATCCACAAAAACGTATTTTAAATCAAATAAATTTGGATGAGGCAATGGAAGCCGATATGATTTTTGATATGTTAATGGGTGAAAAAGTTGAACCTAGACGTGAATTTATTCAAGAAAATGCAAAATATGTAACTGATTTAGATATTTAATAAAGGAGAGAAAAAATGGAAGAACGTGGAATTAGAAAAGTTAAATTGACATCTGAAATGAAAAACTCTTTTATGCAATATGCCATGTCAGTTATTGTAGCTAGAGCATTACCTGATGTTCGTGATGGTTTAAAACCTGTACAAAGAAGGATTATATATGGTATGAGTGATTTAGGTTGTACACCTGGGACTCCTTATAAAAAATCAGCACGTATTGTCGGGGAAGTAATGGGGAAATATCATCCTCACGGAGATTCTTCAATTTATGAGGCGTTAGTAAGAATGGCTCAAGATTTTTCTTATCGTTATATGTTGGTTGATGGTCATGGGAATTTTGGTTCAATTGATGGTGACGGAGCTGCAGCGCAACGTTATACTGAAGCTAGAATGTCTAAAATTTCTAGTGAATTAGTTCGAGATTTGAAAGAAGATACAATTGATTTTATTCCTAATTATGATGGAGAAGAACAAGAACCAGCTGTATTACCAGCTAGAATTCCTAATTTATTAATTAATGGTTCAACTGGAATCGCAGTAGGGATGGCAACAAATATTCCACCACATAATTTAGGAGAGGTAATTGATGCAATTCTTGCAGTTGCAAAGAATCCTGATATTTCAATTGTTGAATTAATGGAAAATTATATTCAAGGTCCTGATTTTCCAACTGGTGGATATATTTTGGGCAAGAGTGCTATCAAGAAAGCTTATGAGACTGGTAATGGTTTAATTATCATGAGAGCTAAAACAGAAATTGAAGAAAAAGGTAATAAGAAAGTAATCATTGTTACTGAACTTCCTTATATGGTTAATAAAGCACGTATGATTGAAAAAATGTCTCAATTAGTTAGAGATAAAAAAATTGAGGGAATTACTGAAATACGTGATGAATCTAACCGTGATGGTATTAGAGTGGTAATTGAGTTAAGAAGAGATATTCAACCTGAAGTAATTTTAAATCAATTGTATAAACTTACATCATTACAAACTACTTTTGGGGCAAATTGTATTGCGTTAGTAAATAATGAACCAAAAACATTAAATTTAAAAGAAATGATAAGTTTGTATCTTGATCATCAAGAAGAAGTTATTAGACGTAGAACTAAATTTAGATTAAATAAAGCTGAAGATCGTGCTCATATCTTAGAAGGGCTAAAAAGGGCATTGGATCAAATTGATGCAATAATTGAATTAATTCGTTCAAGTCGTACTACTGATATTATTCAAACTAGATTAATGGAAGAATTTAATATGTCTGATAAACAAGCTAAGGCAATTCGTGAAATGCAATTACAGCGTTTAGCTGGTTTAGAAAGACAAAAAATTGAAGATGACTTAAATAAATTATTAGAAATTATTGCAGATTTAAAAGATATATTAGAAAATAGAGAACGTTTATTATCAATTATTCATGATGAATTAGAAGAAATCAAAGATAAATATGGTGATAAACGTAGAACTGAAATAATTCAAGGAACATTTGATTTGGAAGATGAAGATTTAATACCAGTTGAAGATGTTATTATTTCACTTACAAATAATGGTTATATAAAAAGGATGCCAGTCGATACATATAAATCACAAAATCGTGGTGGACGTGGTATTAAAGGCATGTCAACTAATAATGATGACATAGTTAGCTCGTTAATAAATATGTCAACACATGATGATTTATTGTTCTTTACTAATTTTGGAAAAGTATATCGTTTAAAAGGATATAATATACCAGAATTTGGTCGTTCTGCTAAAGGATTGCCAGTTGTTAATTTATTGAATCTTGATAAAGAAGAAAACATTAAATCGATGATAAATATTGATCGAAAACAAATTGAACAAAATAGTAATTATTATTTATTCTTTGTTACTAAAGGTGGATTAGTAAAACGTGTTCATATTAATGAGTTTCAACGAATTCGCCAATCTGGAAAGATTGCAATTTGTTTAAAAGATAATGATCAACTTGTTCAAGTTAAACTTACAAGTGGCAGTGATCAAATATTAATTGCAGCCTCAAATGGTAAACTTGTTCGCTTTGAAGAAGCTAATGTTCGTCCAATGGGGCGTATTTCAAGCGGGGTAAAGGGAATTAATGTTGATGGTAGTGAAGTTGTAGGAATGACAACGGATAAAGAAGGAAAATATATTTTGGTTGTTACTGAAAGAGGCTATGGTAAAATGTCTCCATTAGAGGAATATCGTCTATCTAATCGAGGCGGTAAAGGAGTTAAAACTATTCATACTACGGAACGTAATGGTAAAATAGTTGCATTACGTGCAGTAAATGGCGATGAAGATTTATTAATTATAACTGACGATGGTATTATGATTCGTTTGCCTATGGAGCAAGTTACAACTGCTGGTCGAGCTACTCAAGGGGTACGTTTGATTAAAGTTAATGAAAACAATAAAGTTTCTTCTGTTGAAGTTGTTGAAAAAGCTATTGAACAAAATAATAATGATGATGTAACTAATGACTAGATAAAATAATCGGGGAATTTCATCCTCGATTATTTCATATAATTAATATTTCCTTGGAAATATTAATTTGTTTAAAAATAAACACTTTGACAATAATTGAATAAAGATTATAATTAATATATGACTTTATAATATAAACAAGGGAGAATAGAAATGATTGATATTGCAATATTAAGAGAAAACCCAACCCTAGTTAAAGAAAATATGAAAAAGAAATTTCAAGACGATAAGATTGGGTTAGTAGATGAAGCTTATAAATTAGATAAAGATTATCGTGAAGTATTAACAAAGGCTAGTGAATTAAGAAGTATGCGTAATAAATTATCTAAGGAAATTGGGCAATTTATGCGTGAGGGTAATAAGGAAGCTGCTGAACATAATAAAAAACAAGTGAATGAAATGGCAGATGAATTAAAAGAATTAGAGGAATTGGAAACTAAATATGGGAATGAATTGAAATCTATAATGATGAAAATTCCAAACTTTATAGATGATTCAGTACCATTAGGTAAAGATGATAGTGAAAATGTTGAAATTACTAAATATGGAGAACCAGTAGTACCAGATTTTGAAATTCCCTATCATACAGAGATTATGGAAAAATTTGAAGGAATTGACATGGATGCAGCAGGACGTGTTGCTGGACAAGGTTTTTATTATTTAATGGGAGATGTTGCTCGGTTACATTCAGCAATTCTTTCTTATGCACGTGATTTTATGATTGACCGTGGATTTACCTATGTTATTCCACCATATATGATTCGTAGTAATGTAGTTACAGGAGTTATGAGTTTTGAAGAAATGGATAGTATGATGTATAAAATTGAAGGTGAAGATTTATATTTAATTGGTACATCTGAGCACTCAATGATTGGTAAGTTTATTGATAATATTTTAGATGAATCTAAATTACCATATACATATACATCTTATTCACCATGTTTTAGAAAAGAAAAAGGTGCTCATGGTATTGAAGAACGTGGTGTTTATCGAATTCATCAATTCGAAAAACAGGAAATGATTGTGGTATGTAAACCAGAAGATAGTAAAATGTGGTTTGATAAATTGTGGAACAATACAGTAGATTTATTTAGATCATTAGATATTCCAGTAAGAACATTAGAATGTTGTTCTGGTGATTTAGCAGATTTAAAATCAAAGAGTATTGATGTTGAAGCATGGTCACCTAGACAGAAAAAATATTTTGAAGTTGGTTCTTGTTCAAATTTAACAGATGCTCAAGCACGTCGTTTAAATATTCGTATTAATGGAGAAAAAGGAAAATATTTCGCTCATACATTAAATAATACTGTTGTTGCACCACCAAGAATGTTAATTGCTTTCCTTGAAAATAATTTAAATGAGGATGGAAGTGTTAATATTCCAGTAGCATTAAGACCATATATGGGTGGAAAGGAAAAGATAACTACAAAATAGTTATCTTTTTAGATATGAAAACTTTATATATAAGTGATTTAGATGGAACTTTATTAAATAAGGATGGATTCATAAGTGATTATACTATTGAAATAATTAATAAATTAATTACTGAAGGAATGAATTTTACTTATGCTACTGCACGTTCTTTAATTTCTTCTAGACCACTAACGAAGAAATTAAATTTAAATTTACCAATGATTATTTATAACGGTACGTTTATTATTGATGGAAAAAGTGGAAAGTTTATTCATAAGAATATTTTTAGTGATTCACAAGTTGAATTTATAAAAAAAATTATGATAAAAAATAAAATTAATCCAATGGTCTATGCTTTGGTAGATAACAAAGAAAGAGTTACGATTATAAATGAAAAATTAAATAATGGAACAAAAGAATATTTAATTAAACGAAAAAAAGATCCTCGAATTAATTTGATTAATGATTTGAATAGTTTATATCAAGGGGAAGTATATTATTTTACAGTAATTGGAAATTATCATGAATTAAATTCAGTATATGACATATTGAAAAATAATATAAATTATAATGTTACTTTTCAACAGGAAATTTATCGTGACGAATATTGGTTGGAAATCATGCCTAGAATGGCATCAAAAGCTAATGCTATTTTAAAACTTAAAGAAATTTTAAAATGTGATGAAGTTATTTGTTTTGGTGATGCAATTAATGATTTGGAAATGTTTAAAGTTTCTAATCAAAGTTATGCGATGGAAAATGCTGTAGATCAATTAAAAAAACAAGCTACAGCAGTAATTGATAGTAATGAAAATGACGGTGTAGCAAATTGGTTAATAAAGAATTTTAAATAAAATAGGAATATGTAAAATAATTTAGTATCGATAATTATATTTATGTTATAATATTTTTAGAAAAATATATTTATAATATATTTTAAACCTTTAATAAGTATCATTAAAATATTTTATGATGTAATTATAAAGAGGAGTCAGATTTATATTTACTTCTTTAGTTTTTAATTATTTTGATATTTATGTAGAATTTGAAGAAAGGAGAAGTGTATTATTAATATACTAAATAAAACAATGAATATTGAATATTGTGAAGCAAAATCTGATGATGCAAAAGAAATAATTAATTATTTAAATATTGTGACTAGTCAAACTGATAATCTTAATTATGGAAATAATGAAATTAATTTAAATACTATTCAAGAAATGGAATTTATTCAAGAAATGCATGAAAATGATAATTCAGTTATGCTTTTGGCAAAAGATGGTGATAAGATTGTTGGAATTTCAACTTTAAAAGGGCATAAAGAATCTAGATTAAAACATCGTGCTGATTTAAGTGTGAGTGTTTTAAAAGAATATTGGCATCAAGGAATAGGTAGTAATTTAGTAAGTGCAGTAATTGGATATGGGGTAGAAGCAGAAATTGAAATAATCGATTTAGAAGTGGTTACGGATAATGAAATAGCAATTGCTTTATATCATAAATTTGGATTTGAAATTATTGGAACATATGAAAATTATATGAAATTAAATGATCGGTATTTAGATGTTTATTTAATGAATTTATATTTATAGAAAATATAAGCTGAATTGAAAAGTTAAATTTCACTTTTAAAAGAGACTTCTTTTAATAGCATTTAGTTGATAAGATTTCTCAAATAATAAGAGAAAGATAGTTTATTATGTTCTCTTATTTTATTTGATAGAATTTATTTGTATTAGTAGATATCGTTTGATTTTTGAACATATAAAAGATCAGTAGAATTATAATTTTTTCTTAGTGTAAGAGTAAATTCTACTTTGATTTATGTATCCTTATTTGTTCTAACTGGTAGCAGATATCTTACTATTTATTTTTGTTAATAGATATGGTTTTAGTATTATTTTATCTTTATCGATTTTGGCAAGTCCAAAATCGATAAATTTTTTTAATAATTCTAGATTGAAAAAATGCATACGATCACAATAAAATAACTGTGTTCTTTTTTTATTTTAACAAGCTTTTAACTCTTTGCTTTTATAAATTATGATCCTCTATCGAGCAGAGTATTGACTTCATTTCTAAACATTTCAGCACCCAGTATATTTTCAAGAAGATCAACACCATCTATCACATTTTTACAGTTATATTATTCATGAAGAACAGCAAAAAGGAATCTATAACCATTAAACTTAATTTAAGAAGCTGCTCAATAAAATGACCAAGTTCACAGATTTCCTGTAAAGTTACATTAACACCGATACGACTTGATATAAGAGATTCATGATATTCTTTATGGGCAAAATCATAATGAGCAAAACGCCAGTATTTAATCTTAGGACAGCCGTTACAAATTCCAGAGAACAATCTCTTTTTTTGAACAGTGGAATTTAACTTTTCATTTCACAAGAAAATATAAAAATACTATTGAATTTATATTTTAAATATATTATAATATTATATGCCATTACAATAGTCGGCTTCGAACCATGTCAGGACCGGAAGGTAGCAGCATTAAGAATAACCGTCTATGTGTAGTGGCTTTTTTATAAAAAGGAGAATGTATATGGATCATGATATCAAGTTTATGGAAATAGCATATCAAGAAGCTTTAAAATGTTTAGCAAAAGATGAAGTGCCAGTGGGAGCTATAATTGTTAAAGATAATGAAGTGATTTCATGTGCCCATAATTTACGTGAAACTACAAATCTTGCTACTGCTCATGCAGAGATTTTAGCAATAAATGAAGCATGTGAGAGATTAAAATCTTGGTATTTGGATGAGTGTACATTATACGTTACACTTGAGCCTTGTATTATGTGTTCAGGTGCGATAATAAATAGTAGAATAAAGAAAGTGGTATTTGGTGCTTATGAAAGTAGATGGCTTGCTTTAACTAATATTTATAATTGTAATTTTCCCGTTAATCATAAACCTGAGATTATAGAGGGAATTTTAGGTGATAAGTGTTCTAAAATAATCAAAGATTATTTTAAGTTAAAAAGAGAGAAAAATAAAATTAAATTGGATAAATGATTCTATCAATCGACTGAATCTTTTTTTATGTATAACTATGTAGTATAATAAATTGTATGAGGAGTGATTTTAAGTGTCATATAAAGCATTATATAGGTCATATAGACCCCAAACATTTGATGAAGTTGCTGGACAAGAACATGTAGTTACAACTTTAAAGAATGCTATTAAAGAAAATCGTATAGGACATGCTTATTTATTTGCTGGACCTAGAGGAACAGGAAAGACAACTGTTGCAAAGTTACTTGCAAAGGCATTAAATTGTACGGGAGATAATCCACCATGTGATAAATGTTCTAATTGTAAAGCAATAACAGTATCTCAGCATCCTGATGTAATAGAAATTGATGCAGCAAGTAATAATGGGGTTGATGAAGTAAGAGATTTAATTGATAAAGTTAAGTATGCACCGATTAATGGTAAATATAAAGTTTATATTATTGATGAGGTACATATGATGTCTCAAGGTGCTTTTAATGCTTTGTTAAAAACTTTAGAAGAGCCTCCAGCACATATTATTTTTATTTTAGCTACAACTGAACCACATAAAATTTTACCAACAATTATTTCTAGGTGTCAAAGATTTGACTTTAAAAAAGTTGACGATCAAGACATAGTTTCTAGACTAGAATTTGTTTTAAAAAATGAAAATAAGGAATATGAATTAGATGCTTTAAAATTAGTTGCAAAATTAGCAGAAGGTGGAATGCGAGATGCATTAAGTATTTTGGAACAATGTTTAGCTTATAATGATATATTGAGTGTAGACAGTGTTAATAAAGTTTACGGTTTATTATCGATGGATAATAAGATTACATTTATTAAGAAATTACTTTCAAAAGATTTAAAGGCAGTTTTGCAGTCATTAGATAATATGTTAAGTACAAGTATTGATATAAAAAGATTAACATATGATTTAATAGATGTTTTAAAAGATGTTATTATTTATAAAAATACAGAGGATTTAAGTGTTTTATTCATTTTGACAAAAAAGGATGTTGAAAATTTAATACCATATATATCAGTTGAAGAATCATTTGATATCATTGATATTTTAGTTGATGCTAGTAATCACTATAATTATTCTTTAAATGCAGATACGTATTTTGAATTAGCTCTATTAAAAATATGTAATAAAATTAAAGATGAAAATAAAATTTTAACTAATTCGGATAATATTATTGAAAATACTATTTCAACTTCAGAAAATAATATTGTAGAAAATAAAGATACAGTTGAAAAAACGAATGAAAGTATTCAAGAAGAAATTTCACCTGGTACAATAGAAAAAATCATTGATGATAATAAAAATGTTCAAGATAATAATGTAGATATAAACAAAAATATTGAGGTATCTTTTGATGATATATTAAATATTTTAGTTCAGGCTAATCGGGGAATTCTTAATGATATTCAAGAAAAGTGGCCAGTAATTGCAAGATATAAATTTAATCTTAATACTGCTAAATTTGCTTCAATGTTGTGTGACGGAAAGCCTGTTGCAGCTGCACAGGGTGGAATTATTATTTCATTTGATCATCAACCTAGTATTAATGAAGTAAATAGTACAGAAAATTATTATCAATTAAAAAGTTTTTTACAAGAAATATTAGGAGAAAGCTATGATTTTATTGCTGTTAAAAGTAATATTTGGCCAGATATAAGAAATAAATATATTGAAATGAATAGAGCTCGAACTTTACCAACTCCTCAGCCAATAGTATTGCATCATATTGGTGCTTTTAAAGAAAAAAAAGAGGAATTAAGTGAAGCTCAAGCAAAGGCAATAGAATTATTTGGTGATATTGTTGAATTTGAAAAATAAAGGAGAATTTTATGAACTATCCAAGATCTTTTCAAAATTTAGTCGATTGTTTTAAACGTTTGCCAGGTATTGGCGGAAAAAGTGCAGAGCGCTTGGCTTATTATATTTTATCAATGGATAAAGAATATGTTGATGATTTTTCTAAAACTTTGGCAACTATTCACGAGAATATTCACTATTGTAAAAAATGTGGACATATTTGTGAGAATGAAATATGTGATATTTGTATGGATGAAAATCGTGATCAAAGTGTTATCTGTGTAGTAGAAGAGTCTAAAGATGTTTTTGCAATGGAAAAAGTTAAAGAATATAATGGATTGTATCATGTTTTACATGGAACAATGTCAATTATTGATGGAAAAACGATGGATGATTTGAATATTTCGTCATTATTTAATCGATTAGATGATTCAATTAAAGAAGTTATTATTGCAACAAATCCAACTAGAGATGGTGAAACTACTGCTTTATATTTAGCCAAATTACTTGCTAAAAGAGATATTAATACAAGTAGAATTGCTAATGGATTACCAATTGGAAGTAATATTGATTATGCAGATGAATTAACATTGTTGAAATCATTAGAAGGAAGAAAAAAAATATAAACATCTCATATATTGTAGTGAGGTGTTTTTTTGTGCGTAAAATATTAATGTTATTTTTTAAATCATTATTAATAATCTATATGATTAATATGATTAGTGGAAATTATTTTAGTTATAATATTTTAAATATTTTTATTTTAATGATGTTAGGTTTACCCGGAGTAGTTATTATATATTTTATATCATTAATATAATATTTTAATATATGAGTATTAAAATATAATTTTATAAATAAATTTTATTAGTTATGAGTGTAATAACTCAGATTATATGAATTGGAGTAATTTCACTGATTTTGGGATTATATTATAAATATAAATTTTGTTATTATTTAACATAATAAGTGAAAAAACTATTGAATTGTATGAAACTGTTACATGTGATATAATCTTTTATAGATTATGAATGATAATAATTTGAAAGGAAAAGACGATGAGAGGTAAATTTATTACATTAGAAGGTCCTGATGGTAGTGGAAAAACTACTATATCAAAAATTGTTTTTGATCAATTAAAGGCTGAGGGTTATAAAGTATTATTAACTAGGGAACCTGGTGGTATAGATATTGCCGAACAGATTAGAGCTGTTATTCTTGATAAAAAAAATGCTACAATGGAGGCTAGAACAGAAGCATTGTTATATGCTGCTGCAAGAAGACAACATTTAGTGGAAAAAGTTGAACCAGCATTAAATAAAGGCTATTTAGTTATTTGTGATCGCTTTGTAGATAGCTCATTGGTATATCAGGGAGTTGCAAGAAATATTGGAATTGATGAAGTATATCAAATAAATTCATTTGCAATTGGTGATATATTTCCAGATGCTACAATATTTTTTGATGTACCTTTTGAAATTGGCTTAGAAAGAATTAATAAAAATCAAAGAGATACTGATAGATTAGATTTAGAATCTAATGATTTCCATAAAAAAGTATATGAAGGCTATATGACTATTTGTGAAAAATATGCTGATCGAATAATAAAAATTGATGCAAGTAAATCAATAGATGAAGTTGTAAATCAAGTTATTAATATTATAAAAAAGATAATATGAGAGAGTATTTAAAAGAACATCAGCCATTATTTTATAATTTAATTTATAATGAATTTTTACAAAATAAGATACCACATGCTTTTTTATTAGTTGGAAGTAATACAGAAAAACCATTAAATTTTTTAGCTATGTCATTAATTTGTGATCAAACTCTTGCCTGTATGCAATGTAATGATTGTAGAAAAGTTGCACAAAATAAATATGGAGATATTATTAGATTAAATGGAAGAAATAATTCCATTAAAAAAACAGATATCCAATATATTCAAAATACATTTAAAAAATCATCTTTGGAAGGTAAAGCAAAAATTTATATTATTGAAAATATTGAATATGCTACGCCTGAAGCAATGAATACATTGTTGAAAATGTTGGAAGAACCCACTAATGGCATATATGCTTTATTTACTACTAAAAACAAAAATAAAATTTTACCTACTATTTTATCAAGATGTCAAATCATAGAAATTAAGCCGGATAGTAAAGATGATATTGTTAATCAATTGATGGATTTAGATATGCCTAGAGAAGCGGCAATGATTATTTCATATTTATCAAATGATGTAGAATATGCTAAAAATTTATATGATGAGCGCTTTGAATATATGCAGGTGCAAGTTAAAAATTTTATAGAGGATTTGTATTTTAAAAGAAATAATTTGATTATTAATGTACAAACAAATTTATTAAAGCATTATAAGGAACGTAATGATGTTAAATTATTTTTAAATATATTATTATTGGCATTAAAAGATATGTTTCACGTGAAACATAATCAAAAAAATATTTTTGAATCATGTTATACTTTATTTAAAAAAATAGATATATCAGATGAAATATTGATAAAACAAATAGAAATCATTTTGGAGGCAATAAATATTATAGATAATAATGTAAATGTTGCTTTATTAATGGATAGTATAATGTATAAATTATAGAATGGAGTATTTATGGAAAATCTTAGATTAGCTAGTGTTAAATTTAAAAGTGCAGGAAAAGTTTATTATTTTTCTACAGAATTAGAAATAGAAAAAGGAGAATATGTAGTAGTTGAAACTACTAGAGGATTGGAATTAGGTGAAATATCTCAAGAATTAATGTCAATTGAAGAATTTAATCTTGATACAGAATTAAAATCTATTTTGAGAAAAGCTACTGATAAAGATATAGAAGCTTATAAAAGAAATCAAATTGATGCTCAAGAGGCATTAATTACATGCCGTGATATTGTTTCTCGTTATGATGTTGATATGCAATTAACTAATTGTGAATTTACTTTAGATAAAGCAAAAGTTATTTTTATGTATACTTCTGAAGAAAGGGTAGATTTCAGAGAACTTTTAAAAGAGTTGGCAACTGTATTTAGATGTAGAATTGAACTTCGTCAAATTGGTCCACGTGATAAGGCAAAAATCATTGGTGGAATTGGAACATGTGGGTTACCACTTTGTTGTACAACATTATTAGGAGAATTTAATGGTGTTTCTATTAATATGGCAAAAAATCAAATGTTGGCTATTAATATAGAAAAAATCTCTGGCTCATGTGGAAGACTAATGTGTTGTTTAAAATATGAGGATGAAGTTTATAGTATTGAAAAGCAACGTTTTCCTAAAATTGGTAGTAAGGTAAAATTTGAAAATAGGGAAGTTAAAGTATTGGGATTAAATGTAATAAATGATTTAGTTAAAATTGATAATAATGGAGCAATTATATTTGTTAATCTTGATGAAATAAAATTTAAAAATGGAGTATCTAAAAATGGATAAAGAAGTAGTGAATTATTTATTAGCATATAATAATTTAAAAATTATTCAAAGAAAAGATATGTTTAATTTTTCTTTAGATACAGTTTTATTAGCTAATTTTTGTACAATTACAAAAGATGTAAAAAAAATTGTTGATTTTGGAACAAATAATGCTGCTATACCTTTGATTTTATCAAAGAGGACAAATAAACCTATAATTGGAGTTGAAATTCAAGAAGAAGCAGTGGAATTAGCAAGAAAAAATGTAATTTTGAATGATTTAGAAGATCAAATAGATATTGTACATTGCGATATTAAAGAATTTGTAAATAATTCCATGAAAGTTGGATTGGTAATATGTAATCCACCTTTTTTTAAAGTGGATGAAGATAGCAATCTAAATGATAATGAATTTTTAACAATAGCTCGTCATGAAATAAAAATTAATTTAGAAGAAATTATTAAAAGTGCCGCAAAAATTTTAGATAATCGTGGTAAATTTGCAATGGTTCATCGACCACAAAGAATGATTGAAATATTGAATCTGATGCAAAAATATGATATTGAACCAAAAAGAATTAAATTTGTATATCCTAAATATAATAAAGAAAGTCATATTTTATTGGTAGAAGGAATTTATAAAGGTAAAAAAGGTTTAAAAATAGAGTCACCGCTATATGCTCATAATGAAGATGGTAGCTATAGTGATGAAATAAAAAAAATGTTTGGAGAAGAAATAAATGAATAGACAAAAAAGTTTTGAAAATGATAGACCATGTATTTATCTTGTTGCAACTCCAATAGGTAATTTAGAAGAAATAACATATCGTGCAATAAGAATATTAAATGAAGTTGATTATATTGCTGCAGAAGATACAAGAAATACAATAAAATTATTGAATTATTATGATATTAAAACAAAACTGATTTCTCATCATGAACATAATATTAAACAATCTATTCCTAAGATAATAAATTTATTGTTAGAGGGAAATAATATTGCATTAGTAAGTGATGCAGGATATCCAGCAATTTCTGATCCAGGTTATGAACTGGTGAAAGAGGCTATAAAAAATGAAATTAATATAATTCCAATTAGTGGTGCAAGTGCATGTCTAAATGCTTTGGTTGTATCAGGAATTTTACCACAACCTTTTATTTTTTATGGATTTTTAGATCATTCTGATAAAAAGAAAAAAAAGGAATTAGAAGTTTTAAAAAAATATCAAGAAACTATAATTTTTTATGAATCTCCACATCGTATCACTAAAACGTTAAAATTGATGTTAGAAATTTTTGGGAATCGTGAAATTGCTTTGTGTAGAGAGATAACAAAAAAACACGAGGAAATTATCCGTGGTAATATTGATGAGATACTTGAAATTAGCTTAAATTTAAAGGGAGAAATAGTTATAGTTGTATCAGGTAATGATAATGTAATAGAAGAGCAATTTTTTGAGCAAACTATTATAGAGCATGTTGATGAATATATAGCAAAGGGATTGTCAGTTAAAGATGCAATCAAAGAGGTAGCAAAAATTAGAAACCTAAAGAAAAATGAAGTATATGCTAAATATCATCAAAAAGATATTTAAAGTACCATATAACGTTTCACGTGAAACATTATATGGTACCATATAGTATAGTTAGAGAGGAATTGAGTTGATTTGCAATATTTACATACGAAGGATCAAAGAAAAAAGAAAATATTAAGTATAGTAATTCTGATAGCAGCAATACTGATAGTTAGTATCGGGTGGTTTATTATTAAAAATAACAAATATGA
>JAGZCC010000025.1 GCA_018369555.1 Thomasclavelia spiroformis | reverse complement strand
ATCAACTGTATTATTGTAAAAGACCTTTCCCGATTTGGACGTAACAGCATTGAAACCGGCTATTTTATTGAGCGGGTATTTCCTCTTTACCACACCCGTTTTATTTCCGTCAGTGATGATTTTGACACAGCTAATTTCAAAGGTGATACCGGAGGGATTGATATTGCTTTCAAGTATCTTATTAGCGAGTGTTATAGCCGGGATATGTCCATGAAAACCAAAAGTGCAAAATACGCAAAGATGCGTCGTGGGGAATATCAGAGTGTCATCTGTCCTTACGGCTATCGCAAGAGTGCAGACGGACGTATGGAACCGGACGAGGATGTTGCCCCGAATGTGCAGATGATATTTCAATGGGCGTCTGAAGGCAACACCGCAGCCGAGATCACAAGAAAACTGTATGCCATGAATATCCCCACCCCTGGGGAATATCGCAAACTTAAAGGCAAGGACTATTACAATGTTTCCCGAACAAACGGCGTTTGGAGTACATCAACGGTCCTGCGTATTTTAGAAGATCAAAGATATATCGGTACCTATGTAATTGGCAAGAGAAAGGTAAAAGAGATTGGCAGCCGACATACACAGTTAAAGGATGAAAGTGAGTGGTTCAAAATACCGAACCATCATCCGGCTATTGTAAGTGTGGATCTATTTGAGAAAGCCAATGCTTCAATTAAGCGTTTCTCTCTGTCAAATAAAAAGCCGCGTGATTATCTGCTCCGTGGTAAGGTATTCTGTGGATGCTGCGATCATGCAATGTCTCTACGAAATGGTGCGTGGTTTTATTGCCGTCATTCCGAGGTGGCTGAAACGCTTCCTTGTCATGGTGTGCGCATAAAGATGGCAGATCTGGAGCAGGTTGTATTTGAAACAATTCGGGCTCAAATGTGTCCGGCATTGGGAATTGATAGCAATAAGGATAAATTGGATTTGCAGACAGTCCAGCAGGCCGAACATGAAGAAAAACTCCGTTCTATTCAAGACAGCAAGCGGCATCTTTATGAGCAGTATGCACTCGGAGAGATTGATTTGGAAACCTATCGAACACGAAAAGCGGTTTATGACACGGAACTGGTACAAGCCAAAAATGTTCATGCTGTCATTACTGCACAGACAAAGCAGATAAAAAGTGATTATGAGATTAAGCTGAAACAACAGGAAATTGTGCAGGAAGTCGGAAACGCCAACATGCTGACAAAAGCTCTGATTGACCGGCTTATCAACAAAGTTTACGTCTTTCCAGGAGATCGGATTGAGATTGAATATGCAACACAGGATTTCTTAGAAACAAAGGAATCTGAAAAGGAGGTATAACCGTGAACACCCATTTGAAACAGCTATGGGCAGTTATGAAGCTGCCCGAAAAACTTCAAAAAAAGTTATAAATTTTTTGTCGTGGGCTTGACATACGGGTGTCTTAGATCGTGAATACGAATCTTTTTAACTCCAGCTAGCTCACTATATTTTTTCATTGCACGATAGAGTGAACTTTTCGTTGTTGGAAACAATCTTTCATTCGGCTTGTAGCCATAGATCGTTTGCGAATATTCTTTTACAAGATTCATAATCGGTAATGATATAGCTACAATTCTTTTGCTCTTTGGTGTCTTCGGTTCTTTGATAATTTCTTTCTTATCAACAACAGCATAACTTTTGTTTATGGACAATGTGTTGTTTTCAAAGTTAAAATCATTAAGTGTAAGGGCGAGCATTTCACCTTCACGGATACCACTATAAAATAAAAGATTAAAGATAACTTTCATTGTTGGATCATCAATTACAGTCATAAATTGATTGAATTCATCCAAAGTCCAGAACAACATTGTATCTGCATATTTCTTTCCCATACTACCACATTGTGCAGCAGAATTTTTCGGTAGTCCATAATACTTAACTGCAAAATTCATGGTACTATGTCAAGATTTTGGACTACATAAATGTAAGAAATTATTTTTAATTAATTAATATTGGTTAAAATAATCATGCTCATATTTATTAGGTGATTTAAAATCACAATGTAAGTGTACTTTTAATATATTATAAAATTCTTTCACATTTAATCCAAAAATTACAAAACATAAAGGAATCACTAAAAAAATAAAACGCAAGCAGCATGATGATAATTGGCTAATAAATTTTATTTAGTGTGTTCGCTTGATTGGGACCAAATCATGGGATAATCGACATTACATTTTTTATAACTGAGTTTATATTTGTTACTTTTGATTTTTTTATTAAATTATTTAAGAATATCAAAAAAGCACAAAAGAAAACCTCACATTTTTTAAATGTGGGGTTTGTCAATAATCTAAACAATCCATTATGGATTATTTTTATGAAAAATTTGATTTCATATTTTTTATTAACCTATTAGTAATAAAAGTGTTATCAGACAAAATAAATATTTAGTTCTATTAGACATTATTTAAAACGTTCTTTTTTTGTATAATGAGTGTGTAATAGATGATGTGCTTTTTCACTATTAGGTTCACCTAAAAAATCAGCATATAATTTTTGTATTTGAGAATTTTTATGAGATTTACGAACTGGTAATGATAAATCTTCATCATATAATGCTTTAGCTCTTGCTTGTTTCCAATCAAAGCCACTGTTTCTTGTTAAAGCATTAATGTATGATTGTCCACCACCATTTACACAACCACCAGGACAACCCATGATTTCAATAAAATGATATTTTGAAGTACCATTTTTAATATCATCTAATAATGGTTTAGCTAAAGTCATACTATGTGCTACAGCAACATTAACAGTTAAATCTCCAATTTTAATACTAGCTTCTTTAACGCCTTCTTCACCACGAACGGCATGGTAATCTAAATTTGTTAAATCTTTTTTTGTAAGAACATCGGCAACAGTTCTAAGGGCAGCTTCCATTACTCCACCGCTTGCACCAAAGATGACTCCTGCACCAGTATATTCACCAAACATATCTTGATCAAAATCTTCATCTTTTAAATCTTTAAAATTGATACCAAACATCTTAATTAATTTACCAAGTTCTCTAGTAGTTAATACAGAATCAACGTCTTTTAGACCATCAGTTAAATTTTCTTCACGTTCTTTTTCGCCTTTTTTAGCGACGCAAGGCATAATTGAAACAACATAAATATCTTTAGGATCAATGTTATTTTCTTTTGCATAATATGATTTAAGCATTGCTCCTAACATCATATGTGGTGATTTACAACTTGATAAATGATCTAATAATTCTGGATATTCATGTTCAATATAATTGACCCAACCAGGGCTACAAGAAGTAATCATTGGTAAAACACCATTGTTTTGAATTCGACTAATAAATTCATGACCTTCTTCCATAATTGTTAAATCAGCTCCGAAGTTTGTATCATAAACTTTATCAAAGCCCATTAATTTTAAAGCATGAACCATTTTTCCTGTTACTCTAGTTCCAATTGGCATACCAAATTCTTCACCTAAACTTGCTCTAACAGCTGGAGCTGTTTGAACGATAACATGTTTAGTAGGGTCATTTAAAGCTGCGATAACATCATGAACTTCTTCTTTTTCGTGTAAAGCACCAACAGGACAAACATTAATACATTGACCACATTGCATACAGTTTACATCTACAAAACTTTTATCATATACAGGACCTACTTTAGTTTTAAAACCACGATTCATAAATCCTAGAACTCCTAAACCTTGATGCTTAGTACATGTTTCGACACAACGACCGCATAATACACATTTTGATGTATCGCGAACAATTCCAGGTGAAACTTCATCAAAAGTTGGTTTTGATTTTTCACCAGCAAAAGCATCTTCACGTACTCCTAATTCTTGACATAATCTTTGTAACTCGCAATTTGTATTACGGATACAAGATAGACAATCTTTAGAGTGATTTGAAACAATTAATTCAACCACTCTTCTTCTTGCATCTAAGGCACGTTGTGAATTGGTTTTAACAACTAGTCCTTCTCTTACTGGATATACACAGGCTGCACATAAAGTACGAGCTCCTTCAATTTCTACTTGACAAACACGACAAGCACCTGTACCTGTAACATCTTTTAAATAGCACAAAGTAGGGATATGGATACCGTTATTTTTGGCAGCTTCTAATACAGTTTGACCTTCATAAGCCTCTACTTCACGGTTATTTATTTTCATTTTTATTTTCGACATTCCTTACACCTACTTTCTTTCAATTACATTAAAGTGACATGCTTTAATACATTGACCACATTTAATACATTTTTCTTGGTCAATAACATACGGAACTTTACCAAGTTCACCATGAATAGCGCCAACTGGACATTGTTTAGCACAAAGACCACATTTACGACATTTTTCTTCATCAATTACATATTGTAATAATTCTTTACATACACCTGCAGGACATTTTTTATCAACAATGTGAGCTATATATTCATCTCTAAATTGATGAATTGTTGATAAAACAGGATTTGGTGCAGTTTGTCCAAGACCACATAAAGCAGTATCTTGAATTGTTGATGCTAACATTTCAAGTTCATCAAGAGTTGCCATTGTTCCTTTACCTTCACAAATTTGTTCAAGTAATTCGAGCATTCGTTTTGTTCCTACACGGCAAGGTGTACATTTACCACATGATTCATCGACAATAAAGTCCATATAGAAACGGGCAACGTCGACCATACAATTATCTTCATCTAATACAATCATACCACCTGATCCCATCATTGAACCTAATTTTACTAATTCATCAAAACCAATTGGTGTATCCAATTGTTCTTCTGTTAAACATCCACCAGATGGTCCTCCAGTTTGAACTGCTTTAAAGCGTTTATGGTTAGGACAACCGCCACCAATTTCATAAATTACTTCACGTAAAGTAGTTCCCATTGGTACTTCAATAAGTCCAGTATTAACAATTTTTCCTCCTAAAGCAAAGACTTTAGTACCTGGAGATGTTTCAGTTCCAATTGATCTAAACCATTTTGCACCATGTTGAATGATTTGTGCAATATTTGCATATGTTTCAACATTGTTGATAATTGTTGGTTTTCCCCAAACTCCTTTATGAGCTGGAAAAGGTGGTTTAGGATTTGGCATCCCACGTTCTCCTTCAATTGATTTGATTAATGCTGTTTCTTCACCACAAACAAAAGCTCCGGCACCTAAACGAATTTCCAAATCAAAATCGAAGCCACTATTAAAAATATTTTTACCTAATAACCCTAATTCATGGGCTTGGTTTATTGCTGAAGTTAGACGTTCTACAGCAATTGGGTATTCGGCACGAATATAAATATATCCATGATTAGCTCCAATAGCATATCCAGCAATTGCCATTGCTTCAATAACACTGTGAGGGTTACCTTCAAGAATTGAACGGTCCATAAAAGCTCCTGGATCTCCTTCATCAGCATTACAAATTACATATTTTTCATCACCTGGTTCATCTAAGGCAAATTGCCATTTAACGCCGGTAGGGAAACCTCCACCCCCACGACCGCGCAGTCCACTTTCTTTAATTACATCAACAACCTCTTGACTAGTCATTTCTTGCAATACTTTAGCTAAGGCAAAATACCCATCTTTACCAATATATTCATTAATATTTTCAGGATCAATTACACCACAATTATGAAGGGCAATTCTTTTTTGTTTGTTGTAAAATTTTGTATCATTAATATCATGAATTTCACGAGTTTCTTCATTTGATTCATTCAACATTAAACGATGGACAGGACGTCCTTTATAGAAATGCTCCATAACAATTTCTTTTACATCTTCTATTTTAACTGATTTGTATATAATATTATCAGGATAAATGGAAATGTTTGGACCAACTCCACATAAACCTAAACACCCAGTTCTTAAAACTTCGATTTCATTTTCAAGTCCAAGTGCTTTAATCTCTTTTTCAAATTCTGTAATTAGTTCACCAGAATTACCAATTGTACAACCTGTCCCGGCACAAACTAATACTTGGGTTCTTTTTGCTGGCATCTTCTAACCTCCTATTTTTTATAATGTCCAATTGTATATTCATCAATTATTTTATCGTTTTTTAAATGTTCATGAGCAATTTCTTTTGCTTTTTTAGCATCAACTAGAACATATGTTGTTTTATTGTCATCGCGATCAAATATTTCTACAATTGGTTCAAGTGTACACATTCCAATACAGCCAGTTTGTAATACTGTAGCCGGTAAATTATTGTTTGCAACTTCTTCAACTAAAGTATTTAATACCGGTCTAGCTCCTGCGGCAATTCCACATGTTGCCATTCCTACAACAACACGATATTTTTGTTTATCATTTGAGCGCATTATCATATTATTTTTTGCTTTATCACGAATCTTTTTTAAATCTTCTATGGATTTCATTTATGCAATCCCTCCTTTATATAATCTTTTAACCAAATAATTATATCTGGTAAATTTATTGGGATACCGTCAAGAATTTTTTTAATTTCTTTAGTATCTAAAACAAATTCAAAATCATCACTTATATATTTAAATAAATAATTAATCTTATCATCAGCTTGAATTAATGTGATTATAGTATCAACAATATCTCCCATAGGTGGACAATCAATATGTCCTTTAACAAATTCACCTTCAACTTTAGTTCCCATGTTTATCGTTGATTCAATTGAAAATTTTCCACCAGTAGCTTCAATACTTTCTTTAAACATTGGAATTCCTAAACCTACTTTGCGAGTAGTTCTAGTTGTATAAAATGGATCAATAACTTTTTTAATAGTTGTTGGCTCCATACCTTTACCATTGTCAATGATTTGGATATTAATAATATTTAAATTACTACTATCATGAATTAAGATTTTAATTAAACTAGCATTAGCTCTAATTGAATTATATGCAATATCAAGAATATTCATAGCAATCTCATGCATTTTATTTCCTCCATAACTGATAAAATATATCACGATCAATTTGATTAATCGGTTCACTAATTGACTCTAAATTATGTGCATCACTATTAAAAAAAACATAATTATCTTTAAGATGGTTGCACAACTGTCTTAGTTCATTTAATTGTTTTATACTTTCAACTTCGATACCATCATAATTTAAATCACTAGGAATACCGTGATATACTTCATATATGCCATATCTTTTAGCCATAACATGAGCTAAAATTACTACACCATTAAATTCATGAACTTTTTTTATAATCTGATATATATTTAAATCCAAAGAGCTAATTAATAGATTATCTTCAATTCCAATAACTTCATCAAATTCATTAAAAATATATTGATTACCATAATAATCACTTTGATTTTTAACTTTAATTAAATGTTTATCAATCCACTCTTGAATAACATTTAAATTACTGTTTTTTTTAAAATAAGCTAATAAATGAATTTCCTCAATACTTTGCAATTCAACCCCATAAACATAATCAATCTTACCTTTTAAAGTACCGTGATTGATAATCTTTTCTAAATAATGCTGCTGTTTTAAAGAATTATGGTCAGTAATTGCAATTAATTGTAATCCCTTAATATAAGCCATATTAAATATATTATTGATGGTCATTAAATCATCACTGCATGGTGAAAGTGCAGAATGAATATGCAAATCATAATACATCTTATAAACCTAAAGCAATTAATTCTTTTGCAAGTGCATAAGCACTTTTTTTACTTATAAATAAAGGAATATCAAGACTAGTGGCTTTATTTATTGTATCATTGTCAGGATAACTATTTTCAACAAAAATGATTCCTGCAAAATCATTTAAACTAGCTACAGCAATAACATTAAGATGTTTTTGTACAGTTAACCACAGTGAACCTTCTTTGCCATTGGCCATTACAAAACTCAATAAATCTCCAATATAAACATCTTCAATAACATTTGTACATGCAACATTATTAATTTGTTCAAGATCTAATTTCAAGATTTCACTTATTTGCATCAAATCACCTTCTTTTAACTAAACATAAGGAATCATCAGCTTCACCACTGGCAATTTTCATTGCTAAATTTCTACAATTAGCATAACCACAACTACCACAATCAAATTGCGGTAAAGTTTCTAGTATTGCATTTACTTTATTAAACCAAGCTAAGCGTTCTTTGAAATTTTGTTCATTACTATCAATAGTATGAATTTTTTTATAATCAAGATGATTGATATCTTCAATATTATTTTTACATTTATTCAACATATTTTTAATATTAAAGCATCCTTCAAATGGATTGGACCATAAATAATAACCACCAATACATCCTTGAAAACAATTAAATAAAGCTAATAAATCGATATGTTTCAATTGATCAAACTCTACTAAATCCAAAACTTTTTTAATTTGCGATAAGCCTTCAACACTAATAATTGATAAATTATCTTTTCCATATAAATCACTAACAATACTTTCAATCCCTAATCGATTAAATTCAATATCTTCTTGTAAATCATTTTTCAAATGATTGATTTGTGGAAATAGCTTAGAGACACTAAGTGCATAATCAATATTTGATTCTTCATTACCAAAAGGATATTTTGCTAAAGATAGTTTACTTACACATTCACATAATGAATAAATCCCAATTTTTTTATCAGGATACTTAGCTCGAAGTTTTTTAGCAGCAATTTCAACAGGATAATCATATGGAAGTAGGCGATCAATCAAAGTTGGATATTCATTTATAATCAATTTATTTATTGTTGGACAAAAAGAAGTAAGCATTACTTTATTTTTTCCAATACTATCCTTTAATGCTTGTTTATACAATACTCCTTCAATATCACTATATTCAACTACCTCATCAAAACCAAATTTTTTTATTGCATGAGCAATATTTTTAATTTCATCATAATTTTTTAAATCGGATAGAATAGCTGTAGGAATCAAAGCAATATTGTAATCATAATGATCTAAAAAATCTTTTAAATCAATATGTTCAACTTGTAATAATTTCTGGTTACATGCTTGAATACAGATATCACAATTTATACATTTTTTTTCATCGATAATTACTTGTTCATTTACAATCGAAATAGCATCTACGGGACATTCTTTAACACATTTAATACATTTTTTACAATTACTGCCTTTATAACTAACTACTGATTTCATTTAAAAGACATTTTAATATGTGTACCTTCTTTTGAAGATGTTATCTTAAAAGAAGAAGCAACACTTTTCATATTGTAGAGTCCCATTCCAGCCCCAAAACCTAATTCACGTGCTTTCAAAGAAGCGGTAGAATAACCTGGGGTTAAAGCTAGTTCAATATTTTCGATACCTGGACCAATATCATCAAAAGATAAATAGACAACACCTTCATCATCAATTTCAAAAGTAACGGTTCCACCGTTAGAATGGATGGCAATATTTATTTCTGCTTCATAACTGGCAATCGCTACAGCTTTTAAAATCTTTCGATCAATTTGTAAGGCTTTTAATGTTTTTTTAATATCACTAGAAGCTTTTCCGGCATCTTGATAATTATCTTTTTCAACCTGATATGTTTTTTTGATCATCGATGCATCCCTGCTTCATATAATTTTCCACAAGCTTCAAACATTGTAACATCGGTTTGAAAAAGATTGATTTGTAAATCTTTTGCCATATCTATAATTGACATATCTAACGGTTTTCCACGAACAAATAAAATTGTATCAATATCTAATACTTCAGCGGTACGCAATGATTGTACATTAGCAAGACCAGTAATAAATAGGATATCATCATTTTCATCTTTTAATAAAGCTAAAGCATCAGACATTAAATCACTGGCAAAAGCTTTATCATAATTTTTATCATATTCATTTTTACTAGTAAGATAAATTTCCCTTGCCTTTAAAAGATTGATTATCTCTTTGACTAGCATACAGAATCTTCTTTCAAATAATTTAAGACTAACATTTTTAAATCTTCTAATTGTTTTGAACATCCAAAAACAGTTCCATCAACACTTACAACAGGAGCAAGACCGCATGCTCCAACACAGCGAGTGGCATCAATTGAAAATAAACCATCAGGACTAGTTGAATTAACTTCACAACCAGTCATTTCACAAAGTAAATCAAGAATTGTTTGAGAACCATTAACATAACAAGCAGTACCTAAACAAACTGAAATAACATGTTTACCTTTAGGTTCAGTTGTAAATTGTGAATAAAATGTTACTACCCCGTATACTTTAGAAACGGGTACATTGATCGCTTTAGAAATTTTTTCCATTGCTTCAAATGGAATATAACCAAGATTATCTTGAATTTCATGAAGCATTAATTTCATTGGACCTTTTTCATCTTTGTGTTTAGCAACAATCTCATCAATTTTATCCAAATACTCTTGTTTCAATTTTTTCATTATTACACCTCTTTCTTTCATGGTTTTATCTAATTATAACATGTTTTGTAAACGCTTTAAATAGTAAGTGGAAAAGTTATCTTTTGATAACCGATAATATTTTATGAAAAGATAATTTTGACTATAAATAACTGTTTTATATTAAAATACTTATTTATAGAAAAAAGTGATTGCATATTAGTATTTTTGTAAGTAGTTAATAAAAGTTATCAAAATATAAAGTATTATATGAGCAGTCTTTTTAATCAACTTTTCTACAAATTGGATTTTAGTTGTTTTAAGTCAATAAGAACATTTTTATGGTAAAAATAAGTGAATTTTTGATTAAGTTTTACTTAAGAAAAATCACTGATTTTTAAGTTTTTATTAAAATAATAAAGTGTTTGTAAACTTAATTGAATCTTCTGTTTTCCAAGATAAAATAATTAGCGTACTAAATGTACTACAATTTAATAGTTAAAAAAGGAAAAAGGGGTTTTAAGATGAATGGAAAAATAAAAAAACGATTAATTGTTTCTTTGGCTACGATTTCATCGATAGCTAGTCTAACTGCTGTACCTACGTCTGCTTTTGGCGAGTATGCAAGTGGTGATGGAAGTAATAAATTAAACAGTGGTATTAGTAGTTCTACTGAATATCAAAATTGGTATGCTGATGAATGGGATAACAAAGAAGAAACAGATTCTGGTAAAGTTGCCTTAACACCTGGAGAAAATGAAAACGATTTAAATTTTGCTTGGTATTCTACTGATTTTGGAACACCAAAAGTAAGAATTTCGACAAATTTTGATATGTCTGATGCACATGAAATAGCTGGAAAAGCTACAGCTATTGAAAAAACTAATGGTTTTAATGCTTATAAAGCAAGTAATAAAGTATCTGTTACTGATTATTTACAAGAAAATACTACATATTATTATCAATATACTGTTGATGATAACTGGAGTGATGTTTATACATATCAAACACACAGCTTTACTGATTTCCAAGCAGTATTAGTAGGGGATCCACAAATTGGTGCTTCAGGAAGTACTGGAGAAGGAACAGAAAATGATGAAAGTATTGCTATTAATACTTATGCATGGAATAAGACATTAACAACTGCTTTAGGTAAAAAGGGAATTGCTAAAGATGTTAGTTTTATTTTATCGGCTGGAGATCAAATTGACTATTCATCATATGGTTCAAATGGTAGTGGTGAATTAATTCGTGAACAAGAATATGCTGGTTTCTTATATCCGAAGGCTTTAAGAAGTGTGCCACTAGCAACAACTATTGGTAACCATGAATCTCAAGTAGATGATTATAGTTATCATTATAATAATCCTAATGCTAGTCAATTAGGTGCAACTGAATCAGGTGGTGATTATTATTATAGTTATGGTGATACATTATTTATTAGTTTAAATAGTAATAATCGTAATGTTGAAGAACATCGTACTTTGATGAAAGAAGCTGTTGCAAGTCATGAAGATGCAAAATGGAAAGTGGTATTATTCCACCATGATATTTATGGTTCAGGTTCTCCACATAGTGATGTTGATGGAGCTAATTTAAGAATTTTATTTGCACCCTTGATGGATGAATTTGGTATTGATTTGTGTTTAACAGGACATGATCATTCATATGCACGTACTTATCAAATTTTAGATGGTAAAGTAATTGAAACTGATGGGGTTAATGAAAATGGAGCAAACGCTTATAATCCAGAAGGTACGTTATATATAGCTGCTGGATCAGCTTCAGGAAGTAAATTTTATACACTAAATACTACTAAACAATATTATATTGCAGAACGCTCTAATAATCCAATTCCTACTTTTTCAACAATAGATTTTAGTAGTGATTCATTAACAATCAAAACATATGATTATAGCGGTGCAAAATATGCTTATGATGTTACATTAACTAAAGATGGTAATGTAACTTCAATTATGGAAGCTAAAGATGATGTAGCGACAATTGATATGACTAATCTTACAAGTGGTTCAAAGACAAGAATTGATACTGCTTTAGATAATGTTAATAAAGTTTTAGATAGTCGTGATGACAGTGAAGCAATTAATACTTTATCAAAAGCATATGATTCTTCAATTAATGGTAATAATGCCAATGATCCATTAAATTATTATGCATATGCGCAAGGTGATTATGCTAATACTATTGGTGGAACTACTGCATTAAGAGAAGGTTTTTCAACATTATTAGATAAAACATTATATCAAAATGATACAAATGTTGCAGTAAGTGCTGATGAGTTAAAAGCAGCTTATAATCAATTAGTATTTGCTAAAAACGAAGTGGTTACTAATGCAGAATTTGCTGCAGTTCAAGAACAATTTATTCAAGCTCAAGAAACTCTTAATAAAGCAGTTATTGGAAATGATAAAGGTGAATTTAGTGAAAATGTAGTTAAGCAATATACTAATATAATTGCATCATTAAAAGAAAAACTAGATGAAGCAACAATTACTAAAACAGAATTGACTAGTTTACAAGAAGAATTAATGGCTACTGTAAATGAATTTGTTTCAAAAGCAAACCAAGATGATATTACAAATCAGCCGGTAAAACCTAATCAACTAGGAAGTGATGCGTCTATTTCTACTGGTAATAAAATTAATAGTAGTGTAAAAACTAGTGATGATTTACAAGTAGGAATTCCTCTAGTAATAGCTATTATTTCATTATTAGGAATAATAGGAGCCAAAGTTCTTAAAAGAAAAAGAATTGAAGAATAAATAATGGAATTTAATTAATAAGGCAGCTTGTTCTGCCTTGTTTTATGTATTATAGGAGGCAGTGATGAAAAAAAATATTCAAAGGTTTAAACAGATGAGTAAAAAAGAAAAAATAGGTCATATCTGTGTCTATGGGGCAATTGTTTTATTTTTAGTTTTCTTATATTTTTTTAATACAAGTATTAAAAAAACTTCATTATTGGATGAAAATAGTAATGAATTTGTTCAAGCTAGAGTGGTAGAAATAGTTGAGGAAAACCGAGATAGTGAAGGTAATCAAGTGGGTACTCAGATTATTAATGTAGAAATATTATCAGGTACTTATAAAGGTAAAATTGTTGAAACAACTAATATTGATAGTTATTTATATGGTGCTGATTGTAAAGTTGGAACAAAAGTGATCGTGCAATTAAGTGAGTACGATGGCAGTATTAGTGCGAGTGTTTATAATTATGATCGAACTAATGTCTTAATCGGCATGGTTGGTTTGTTTTTGTTTTTGTTGATATTGATAGGTAAACAAAAAGGTTTAACATCGGCACTTGGATTGGTATTTACATTTATTTGCATTATTTTCTTATATATTCCTATGATGTATATAGGTTTTTCTCCTTTCTTTAGTGCTGTATTAGTGGTTATTTTAACGACGATGGTTATAATGTATTTTATTGGTGGATTTTCAATGAAAACGTTATGTTCTATTTTAGGAACTATTGTTGGGGTTGTAATTGCGGGAGTTTTTGCTAGTGTTTTTGGTGCTATGAGTAATATTAATGGATTTAATGTTGAAGATATTGAAACATTAATTTATATTGGTCAAAATAGTAAATTGGATATTAGTGGTTTATTGTTTTCAGGAATTTTAATTGCTTCTCTTGGTGCTGTTATTGATACAGCAATGTCAATTGCTACAACGATTGAAGAAATTAAATATCGACGTCCTGATATTTCTGCTAAGGAATTATTAAAAAGCGGGATTAAAATTGGAGGCGATATGATGGGAACAATGTCTAATACTTTGATTTTGGCGTTTACAGGTGGTTCTTTAAGTACATTGGTTGTTTTTTATGCTTATGATATGTCATTTTTACAAATGTTTAATTCATATAGCATTGGAATTGAAATAATTCAGGGTATTTCTGGCTCTTTAGGAGTAATTTTAACTGTTCCATTTGTTTCAATTATTTCAGCATTTTTAATGACCAGAAAGAAAATGAGTTTAAGTAATGAGTTAAAATAAAAATTATTATTATAATAAGTTACTATAATTAAATTTATAAAAACATTTTTAATAATAGTTGCAATTAAAGTACATTCTTATTTAAAATATTATATAAAATAATTTTTAATTTTTGATGGTAGTATGTTAAATTATTACTCATTTTCAGATTATTATTTTTACTTAATTTCTAATAATAAGTTTATGGTAAAAAACTAAAAGTATAGAAAAGATATTATGTTTAATATTATTTATTTCTTAGCAGAATCTTTTTCTTTAAAACGTATAATAATCAATAAATATATGTTAAAATGTCTTCAAGGAGAATAGGCAATGAATTTATTACATTTAAAATATATTGTTGAAGTAGCTAATGCGGGATCAATTAGTAAAGCAGCCAATAATTTATTTATGAATCAACCTCATTTAAGTAAAATAATAAAAGATATTGAAGAAAATATGAATATTATTATTTTTGAACGAACTTCAAAGGGTGTTGTTGTAACTAAAAAAGGAGCAGAATTTATTGAGCAGGCAAAAAATATCATTATTCAAGTAGAACAGTTAGAATCTAAATATAGTAATCATGATGATAAGTCAATTCATTTAGATTTATGTATTCCTAGAGGCAGTTATTTTATTGATGTATTTATTGATTATTTATCAATGATTAATGTTAAAGATAAGCGGGTAAAAGTTAATTATCATGAAAGTGATACTTTTGATACAATAAAAAAAGTGACTGAGGGTGAAGTGAATATTGGTATTATTCGTTTTTTTGCAAGTGAAAAGCAATATATTAAAAATATATTGGAATCTAAGGAATTAGAGTTTGAAGAAATAATAAAGTTTGATTATCGTTTATTAATTAGTAAAGATAATCCAGTATCTTATTGTGATAAAATTTGTTTAAGTGATTTAAATGATTTAATTGAAATAGTTTATGGTGATCAAGAAGCTTCATTGATACCGTTAAAAACTAATAATCATGATAAAACGATTACAATATATCAAAGAGAAATACCATATCAGTTATTAGAACGATTACCACATACATATATGTGGAGTAGTTCTTTTATTGCTAAATCTAATGAATTGTTTAAACAATATCATTTGGTTATAAGAAATTGTGACGATTATAAAGTAATTGGTTATGATTATTTGATTAAAAGAAAAGGGTATCGTCTTACAAAAGAGGATATGGGTTTTATTAATGAACTGAAGAAATATGTAGATATATGTAAAAAGGAATAGGGTCATTCCTTTTTTGTATCTACGAAGCAATCTTTGTAAGCGCTATAATTTTAATTGGAGGTGCTATTTATGCAAAGATTTACATTACCAAGAGATTTATATCATGGAAAAGGGGCTTTAGAAGCCTTAAAGAATTTTGAAGGAAAAAAAGCAATTATTTGTGTCGGTGGGGGAAGCATGAAGCGCAATGGTTTCTTAGACCGTGCTGTTGATTATTTAAAAGAAGCAGGAATGGAAGTAGAATTATTTGAAGGAATTGAACCTGATCCATCAGTAGAAACAGTTATGAAGGGTGCTGCTGTAATGGAAAAATTCCAACCAGATTGGATTGTTGCCATGGGTGGAGGTTCACCAATTGATGCTGCCAAAGCAATGTGGATTAAATATGAATATCCAGAAATTACATTTGAAGAAATGTGTAAAGTATTTGGAATTCCAAAATTACGTAATAAAGCACATTTTTGTGCTATTCCATCTACAAGTGGAACTGCTACTGAAGTAACTGCATTTTCAATTATTACTGATTATCAAAAAGGAATTAAATACCCAATTGCAGATTTTGAAATTACACCTGATGTTGCCATTGTTGATCCTGATTTAGCAGAAACAATGCCGGTTAAATTAGTAGCGCATACAGGAATGGATGCAATGACTCATGCAATTGAAGCATATGTATCAACTGCAAATTGTAACTATACAGATCCTCTTGCAATTCATGCAATTGAAATGATTCAAGCTAGTTTAGTTAAATCGTATAATGGTGATATGACATGTCGTGATGATATGCATGATGCTCAATGTTTAGCAGGACAGGCATTTTCTAATGCATTACTTGGAATAGTTCATTCTATGGCTCATAAAACTGGTGCTGCTTTTGTTGATCAAGGTGGACATATTATTCATGGGGCTGCTAATGCAATGTATTTACCTAAAGTTATTGCTTTCAACGCTAAAGACGAAACTGCAAAAAAACGTTATGGGGTAATCGCTGATTACATGCACTTAGGTGGAAATAATGATGATGAAAAAGTAGAGTTATTAATTGCGTATTTAAGAAAAATGAATGATGATTTAAATATTCCTCATTCAATTAATCATTATGGTGCAGATGGTTTACCAGCTGAAACAGGATTTGTGCCTGAAGATGTTTTCTTACAAAGAGTTGAAGAAATTGCGGCTAATGCTATTGATGATGCATGTACTGGTTCAAATCCACGTATTCCGACTCAAGAAGAAATGGTTAAGTTATTAAAAGCATGCTATTATGATAGTGAAGTAGACTTTTAATTAGATATTAGACAGGGTGTAAGCCTTGTCTTTTTTTTATCTTATGATAAAATGCTAGTTGGTGAGGTGTGATTATGAGTTTATATATTACAAGACATGGGGAAACAGATTACAATATTAAAGAGCTTGTATGTGGTATTAGTGAAGCAGTGCTTAGTGATAAAGGAATTAAACAGGCTCAAAAGTTAGCTGAACTATTAAGAAATATTGATTATAAATTTTTGTATGTTTCGCCATTACAAAGAGCTATTGATACAGCAAATTATGCTAATGTTCATCAAGTTGAAATGATTATTGAACCACGAATTAGGGAATTTAATTTTGGCAAATGTGAGGGCGTTTATCGAAGAAATAAAAATTTTTTAGAAATTAAACATAATTTAGCTTATCGCTATCCTGGAGGAGAATCTTTTGTAGAATTGTGTAAAAGAGTTTATGAGTTTTTAGATGAAATTAAACAACAGGCAATTGAAAATGATGTATTATTAGTATGTCATGGTGGTGTTTGTAGAGCAATTCATACTTATTTTAATGATATGACCAATGATGAAATTTTTAATTATCAAATGGATAATTGTAAGTTATTAAAATATGATTTTAAAAATGATTAAATTAGTGCTATAATGCATAAGTAAGAGTAGGAGGTATGTATGGATATAATTGAAATATTAAAAGCAATTGTTTTAGGAATTGTAGAGGGGATAACGGAGTGGCTACCAATTAGTAGTACAGGACATATGATTTTAGTTGATGAGTTTATTAAATTAGATGTCAGTGCTGATTTTTTGGAAATGTTTTTAGTTGTAATTCAATTAGGAGCTATTCTTGCAGTTGTATTTATATATTGGAGAAAAATATTTCCTTTTGATTATAAAAATCATTGGAAGGTAAAGAAAAATATAGTTACAATGTGGTTTAAAATAATTGTTGCTTGTATCCCAGCGGCAGTAATAGGGTTATTATTTGATGATGTTTTAAATGAGTTATTTTATAATCCGCTAACAGTATCGATTGCACTAATTGTATTCGGGATTTTATTTATTATAATTGAAAATTACAATAAAAATCGACCTGCGAAAATTAATTCATTAAAAGAAATAACTTATAATACAGCATTAATAATTGGGATTTTTCAATTAATCGCAGCTATTTTTCCTGGTACATCTCGTTCTGGGGCAACAATTGTAGGAGCGTTGTTACTTGGTGTAAATAGAAGAATTGCTGCAGAGTTTACATTTTTTTTAGCTATTCCTGTAATGTTTGGAGCTAGTTTGTTGAAGATTGTTAAATTTGGATTAGTTTTTAGTGCTTTTGAGGTTGTTTTATTAGTAGTAGGAATGGTGGTAGCATTCATCGTTAGTATGATTACAATTGTATTTTTAATGGATTATATTAAAAAACATGATTTCAAGGTATTTGGATGGTATCGTATTATTTTAGGGGTTATCGTAATTGCTTATTTCATGTTTCTTAAATAATTAAATATTGAAGACATCAGGCTTAAGAAATTAAGAGTTTCTTGAGGTTGATGTTTTTATTATAGTTATATTAAATGTAAATTTTTTAGTAGTATTTAGCAAAGTGCCAATATTAGAAAATAACGATAGGATTGATTTTTTGGTTGTAAATATATTAAAAAAATATTTTTCTACAATGTAAAAAAATTGCTAAGCTGTTATTAGAATGATTAATTAATAGGGATAAAAATTATATAGTTAGCCCTAGAAAAAGGACTAATCGAAATAAAATAATAGTAATACCTACTAATGCGGTATATAGTCATATTTCACCTACAAAAGAACTAATTAGATAGGTAATAAAAAATACTAACATTGATTATAAAACAGTAGCTCCACCTTTTTAAATAAAATCGATGTTGTAATGATACCAGAAATAATAATAGTAGCTACAACTATCGTAAGTAAAGAAAAGGCATGATGGAAAAGAAGTGACTAGACTAGTAAAAAAAACCAAAAACTGATTTTTATTGAATGTTAATCAGATTTTGGTTTTTTATGGACTTACTTTTTTGCCACTTTATATTTTGTTAATGATAGAAAAATCAAGATAATTATTTAATAACTCTTTTACAGCTTAAATACGATACTAAGAAATAACCACCATATATTACTATTATCATTCCTGCGGTAATTAAAATCGATTGTAAAAGTGCATCGGAATTATAAATCTCTAACATTATATTACAAACTTGAATTCCAAAAATAGAATGGATGATGGCTAAAAGTAATGGAAATCCAAAGAATACTAACATTTGTTTAAATAATGCATTATTTATGTTTTCATTTGAAGTCCCGATTTTTCTTAATATCTCATATTTATTTTTATTATCGATTGCATCAGACATTTCTTTTAAAGCAAGTAGTGCAGCTCCAGAAATCATAAAGATAAAACCTAAATACAATGAAACAAAAATAATTACACCACTTGAACCAATGCTTTCATCATATAAATCTGTTTGACTGCTAACTAAAACAGATTGCCATTCTTTGGTTTCAGGATTAATCGTTTGATCAAATTTTGAACTTGATATATATTTATTATTTTCATCACTCATTTTTGGTACAAGTAAATAATTAGAGCTATAGCTTAGATTATTTAAATCAAATTCATCAGGAATAATGATAAAACCAAAACAATCTTCGCCAAAGCAAGCGTTATTATTCATCATTAAAAAGCCATCAATGGTATGATTGTATTTTGCATGTAAGGTTTGATTCATAAAAGCAATTGTTTGATTACCTTGTTTTAAAGCATCGTTAAACATATGCATTTGATTTTTGTTATTACCAATGATTTGATACTCATCTTTATTCAAATTGATGGTTTTATTATTGTATAGTTTAGCTACTTTATTATAAGTACTTTCATTAATTATTGGTAACTTAGTATCAAGATATTCTTTTGCAGTAGGATCGGTATTGAGCATTTCAATGCCATAATTTCCTAATACTGAACCAATTGTAGTTTCTAATGATGTATAAGTATAAAAATTATAACTATTTTTATATATAGAAGTATCGATCTTTTGTTTATTAAAGATTTCTTTGATACTGTAGGAATCATCCATTTTTTTTGAAAAAGATGCTGAAATAGGAGCAGTATCTTTAAGACTATTTTCTTTAAATCTTTTTAAAGAAAATGATGATGATAATAAGCAGATAGTCATAAATAAAAGTAAACAAATAATACTTCCAGAAATAACAGTAGAATTAATTTTATTTCCAATTTCTGATACAACAAAAGAATTTAAATGTCGATGATAAATATTAGGGATTTTTTTAATTATCGCTAAAACAAAACCAGATATTGAATAAAAAATCAAAAAAGTTCCAATGATTCCTAAAATAATTTGAATTTGAACATCATTTTGGCTAGTAAGTGTATTATATTTAACAGTAACATTATAATATGCATATGCTAGCATCAAACATGCAGCGATAAATAAGACAAAGCTAAGATAAGGGTTTTTGATCATATTTTTTTCTTTTTTGTAATGCGCAGTAAGTAGATCAATAAGTTTAGCTTTACTTACAATAATTAAATCCATAACAGTTACAAAAATAAAAATTAAAATAAAATATAAAATAGTTTTTATAATAGCTTTACTGGAAACGACAAAAACGAATTTTTGCATATTTGCTTCAAACAAACTAGCAACAAATAAAGACATAAATTGTGATAAGCTGATCCCTAAAATTAAACCAATTAGTAAAGAAATAAAACCAATAATAACTGTTTCAAAAAAGATAATCATACAGACATTAATCTTTTTCATTCCTAATAATAGATATAATCCAAATTCTTTTTTTCTTTTTTTAATTAAAAATTGGCTTGCATAAGCAATCAAAAAACCTAAGATAAATGATACTAATACACTCATTGCTTCTAATGCACTATTCATAACACCAATGATTTGTGATTTTGTTTGTGAGAGTTCCATCATTGAAGTTTGTGCTTCAACCGCATTAAAAATATAAAATATTGCAATACCTAAAATAAGTGTAAAGAAATAAAGTGAATAATCTTTGATACTCTTTTTTTGATTTTTGATAGATAATTTAAATAACACTGTTCAATTCACCTCCAAGAAGTGAAACAACATCAATTATTTTTTCAAAAAAATCTTTTCGATTTTCATTGCCTCTTCTAATTTCATTGAAGATTTTACCATCTTTAATAAATATTACTCTAGAAGCATAACTAGCTGAAAAAGGATCATGAGTTACCATTAAAATAGTAGCAGCAATATCTTTATTTAACTGGTTGAAGCTTTCGAGTAATGTTTTTGAACTTTTCGAATCTAATGCACCGGTTGGTTCATCTGCTAAGATAATTTTAGGATTAGTAATAATAGCTCTAGCTGAAGCAACTCGTTGTTTTTGACCACCGGACATTTGATATGGGTATTTGTCTAAAACGTCATTGATGTTTAGTTTTTTAGCAATATTAATTACTTTTTCTTTGATTTTTTGGGGTTTGCATTTTTGGATTTGTAGCGCTAAAGCAATATTATCATATGCTGTTAGTGTATCTAGTAAATTAAAATCCTGAAAAATAAAACCTAATTGATTTCTTCGAAAATCTGTCAATTTATTTCGTTTGAGTTTAGTTATGTTAGTTTGGTCAACGATAATTTCGCCACTAGTAACGCGATCGATTGTTGAAATACAGTTTAATAAAGTAGTTTTTCCAGAACCACTTGAACCCATAATGGCAACAAATTCACCTTTTTCAACTGATAAAGAAATATTATCGATAGCTTTTGTTAAAGATGATTTATTTCCGTAATATTTTGAAATATTGTTAATTTGTAAAATGTTATTCATATCTTTTCCTCCTGTCTACAATTACATTATAAAACAAGCTAATTTTTATAAACATCGAATATTATTAAAAAACCTTACAGCATTGTAAGGTTAGTTTATTTCTGTACTGTAATGATTATGCGAGTAAATTTGTTTTTAACTGATTCAATTTCAATATTATGTCCTAATTCTAAACAAAGTGATTTACACAAATATAATCCCATTCCCGTTGAGGCTTTATATGTTCTGCCATTATATCCAGTAAATGATTTTTCGAAGACCCTAGGTAAATCTTCTGCAATGATTCCAATACCGTTGTCTTCAATAATTAATTTAACTTTTTTTTCTAATTGTTTAGTTGAAAAGGTGATTTGATGATTATTTTTATTAGCATATTTAATGGCGTTGTTGATAATTTGGCTGATCATAAAGGATAACCATTTTTCATCAGTTAGAACAATTGTATCTTCAATTTCCTCAATGATTGAAAAATGATTAAGAATCAAAGAGTCTTTATTAGCATTGATGGAAGAATCAACGATTTTTTTTAAGCTATATTGACCAATTATGTAATCATTTTGAGGAACCTCACTTCTAATATAATATAAAACTTGTTCTACATAAGAATCAATTTTAATTAATTGAGATTTTAGTTTCCTTGAGGCTGTATCATGATGATTATGAATTAGTAGTTTTAAAGCAAAAATAGGAATTTTAATTTCATGTACCCATGTTTCGATATAACGTTTTAATTCGTTACTTGTTCTTACATATTCCTCAATTTTATCATTCATTGATTTGCATATAACAACTAAACTATCGTATAAGTATTTACCTTCAATAAAAGTAGGACGTTCAAGCATTTCAATAATTAAGAATTTATCATCAAGGAAATCAAGTTTGTTTTTCATGTCATTATAAAAAGATTTTTTACGATTAAAATCATATAAAATAATAATTATTGCAAATAAAATAAGAAGAAAATGAATAAAGATTTGAAGTGTATAAACAGTATCAAAAAGAATTAAGACAATTTCAATACTGATTAATAGACAAAAAAATAAAATGAGATGAACAAATTTATCTTTTAAATAATTAGTTAATTTCATAATAATATGTATCCTTGTTTTCTTCTTGTTTCAATAGAATCTAAAATACCTAAATTACTCATTTTCTTTCTTAAACGATTAATATTTACTGTTAACGTATTGTCATCAACAAAATCACTATAGTCCCATAAGTGGTCTATTAATTCATCTCGAGAGACAATTTTGCCGTGATTTTTAATTAAATAATATAAAATTGTCAATTCATTTTTTGAAAGAATTATTTCATTATCTTTATATGTTAAAGTGCTTTTAAGTAGATTAATCGTCATTTGATTATATTCAATTTGATTGTTTGATCCGCGATCATCAAGATGTCTAAATAATGTTTCAATTCTAAGTAATAAAAGAGTAGGGTTATATGGTTTGGTAATATAATCATCAGCACCATAGCTCATTGACATTATTTCATTTATATCACCAGTTTTACTTGTCAACATAATAACCGGCAGATTTGATTCTTTGCGTATTTCTTTTAAAATAGTTTGTCCATTAGTACCTGGTAAAACAATATCTAGCAAAACTAAATCAGGATTAAATTCAATAATTTTTTTTGTTATTTGATGGAAATTAAATAATTGATAAGCATCATAACCATTATCATCAAGTAATATTTTTAATTCATCGCTAATAGTTTTATCATCTTCAATAACTAATATTTTTTTCAACTCGCTCACATCCTTTACTTAATTTTAAATTTTATCATCCTAAATAAAATATCACAATAATAAAATAATTCTAGATTAAAAATGTATAAGTTATGAAACGTAAAATAATATATATCATATTAATCGCATTAGCATGCCTATCCATTGCGACAACATTGATAGACAACGAAAGGATAATAGATCATAAAACAGATTGTATAAAATCTTTGCAAGAAGAATTAAAAGAAACTAAAGTAGATAGCGAATATCATAAATCGCAGTATAAAAAATATTATGAGCTGTCAAAAGATTAGAAAATCAGTTAGGAGTATATTTGAATTAGGGCGAAAGCTCTAGTTTTTTATATTAAAGTTATGCACAATAATATTTTAAATAAAAAAAACCGCTCTAGAATGCGGTGTTTGACTAATATGGCATCCCCAGTAGGAATCGAACCTACAACTCAACCTCCGGAGGGTTGCGTGATATCCATTTCACTATGGAGACATTGCTAATTCATTATAGCATTGTTAAATATAAAAATAAATCTCTTTTATAAAAAACTAAAAATAAAAAATAATTGACTAGGTAAATAAAAAATCCAAATAAAGATAAACCAACTAGGATCTACTATTTTTAAAAATACTAATCCAATTGTAATATCACAAAGTAGTAATAATAAAATTGAAGTAAAAAAACTTTTAGAGATAGGATAACTATGATATAGATTTAATAAACTAAAACATAAGTATATTAAAGCCAATGTAATTAATGGATCAATAAATATAAAAATTAGTAAACATAATGGTAAATAGTTATGATAATTTAAAAGATGCATGTATGTTATTTGAACTAAGATAAATAAAATTATTCCTAAAATATATAAATCACTAAACAGTAGAAAATAATCAGCAATAAAAGCAAAAGCCATTGCAAGAATTACATAAATATTAGCTTTTTTGATGATTAGATAGGTTAAGGAATTAAAACTTACTAGATATTTAAGCAAGTTATTATTATATCCTAATAGATCAAAACCGATGAATAGAAGTCCAATTATGATATTGATAAAATAGATCATAGAAATCACCACCTAATTTTATTTTACCAAATTTAAAAAATATTTTCATTGGATAAATAATTTGTTAAAATATGTAAGGTGATAGAAATGCATAAAAAACATGTTTTTATTATGAAACCTAATTTAAAAGATACAAAAATTGAAACAATGATTGTTTCAATCATGCAAGGTTATCATTATGAAATTAAATATACAAAGTATTCACGTCATGCAATAAAAATTGCTAAAGAATATCATAACTGCAGAATTTATGCGGTTGGTGGAGATGGTTTGATTCATGAAATAGTTCAAGGAATAGCAGGTAGTGATAATGAATTAGTTGTTATTCCTGCTGGAACGGGTAATGATTTTATTAGAAGTATTGCTGATAGTAAAGATCCAGCTGTGCTTTTAAAAAAATCATTGAGTTTAAAAGCTAAGCCAATTGATTTGATTAAAGCTAATGATATTTATTGTATTAATGTATTATGCTGTGCTTTTGATAGTGATATTGCAAATAATGTTCATAATTATCGTAAAATCAAGTTTTTACCTAAGACATTGCAATATGCTAATGTTTTAATTAAACGAATTTCTAAGTATCGTTTTTATCCAACTAAAGTGATTAGTAATAATAAGGTCATTTATAATGGTGATTTAATTGTTTGTGCTTTTTGTAATGGAAGATATTTTGGCGGTGGGTTTGAAGTTGGTAAAGATGCTAATGTTCAAGATGGCTTTATTGATTTGAATTTTGTTTCGACGTTACCTAAAAGGTTGATTTTGTATTATATTTTTTTGATGTTGAAAAAGAGGTTAGATTTGGGTAAGTTATATTTTCATGATAAGTTAAAGAGTGTTGATTTGATAACTAGACAAGAAGTTAATATTGATGGAGAAACTTATCAGCCAGGTAGTTATCATTTGGAGATTGTTAGTGATTTGATCAAGGTTGTTAGATATAAGTAGTACTTATATCAAAATGATGATATATTAATTTTACTAATAGCTTAGACTATACTATAATTAGTTAGTAATTAAGATTAACTTATATATTAGATTACTTTTTTAATGCATTTTATTTATTAATTGTATATAATGTAAGAGTAAATAAGAAAGGATGAAATTTATGGCAGGTGTTGTTGTAGTAGGAAGTATGTGGGGAGATGAAGGTAAAGGTAAAGTTACTGATTATCTTGCCCAAAAAGCCGATGTTGTAGTTCGTTATGCCGGAGGTAATAATGCTGGACATACAATTGTTTATGATGGAAAGAAGTTTGCGTTGAAATTAATTCCTTCAGGTATTTTTAGTGGTCATGAAGTAATTATGGCAAATGGAATGGTTGTTAATCCTAAGGCTTTTTTAGAAGAAGTTAAGTATTTAAATGAAGCTGGGATTGATACTAGTAAGATTAAAGTAAGTGATCGTTGTCATGTTATTTTGCCTTATCATTTAGAAATTGATGAAATTCAAGAAAAACGTAAAGGTGCTAATAGTATCGGGACTACAAAAAAAGGAATAGGTCCTACATATATTGATAAATACAGTCGTATTGGGATTCGTATGGGTGAGTTTATTGATGAAGAGTTGTTTTTAGAAAGATTAAAAGAAACTTTCCCAATGAAGTTAATGGAATATCCAGAGTTAAAAGATAGGTTTACGGTTGAAAGTATTTTTGAAGAATATAAAGAATATGCAAAACAAATTAAACCGTTAGTTTGTGATACAGGAATATTATTGGATCAATATTTACAAGAAGATAAAAAAGTTTTATTTGAAGGGGCTCAAGGAGCAATGTTGGATATTGATTATGGAACATATCCATTTGTTACAAGTTCTCATCCAGGGGCTAATGGTGTTAGTGAAGGAACTGGAATTGGTCCTTTATATATTAAAGAATCAATTGGAATTATTAAAGCGTATACTACTAGAGTAGGAGCTGGGCCTTTTCCAACTGAGTTAAATGATGAAGTTGGTGAATTGATTCGTCAAAGAGGTCATGAATATGGTACCGTTACTAAGCGTGCTAGAAGAACAGGATGGTTTGATGCAGTTGTAGTAAATCAATCAAGAAGAATGTCTTCTTTAACTGGGATTAGTTTAATGCTATTAGATGTTTTAAGTGGCTTTGAAACAATCAAGATTTGTACAGCTTATAAATATAAAGGTGAAATTATTCATGGGTTACCAGCAACAGTAAAAGGAATTGAAGAAGTTGAACCTGTTTATGAAGAGATGCCAGGATGGAATGAAGATATTACTAATGTAAAATCTTTTGAGGAATTACCTGTTAATTGTCAAAATTATATTAGAAGAATTGAAGAATTAATTCATTGTCCAATTGTAATGTTTTCAGTTGGTCCTGATCGTAATCAAACTGTTGTTTTAAAAGAAATTGAATTTTAAGGAGGTTAGTGCGTGAAAAGAGAGTTAGTTATTGTTATTGACTTTGGTGGGCAATATAATCAGTTAGTTGCCCGTAGAGTTCGTGAATGTAATGTTTATTGTGAAATCTATTCATATAAAACTGATTTAGAAAAGATCAAAGAAATGAATCCTAAGGGAATTATTTTAACTGGTGGACCAAATAGTTGTTATTTAGAAGATTCTCCTACATATCAAAAAGAATTATTTGAATTAGGTATTCCAGTACTTGGGTTATGTTATGGGGCACAATTGATGCAACATGTTTTAGGTGGTAAAGTAGAGCGTGCTGATGTAAGAGAGTATGGTAAATCAAATCTTATTATTAGTAAAACTGATTCTAAATTATTTAAAGATGTACCTAAAGAAAGTATTTGTTGGATGAGTCACTTTGATTATATTTCTAAGATTGCGCCTGGTTTTGAAATTACTTCTTATACTAAAGATTGTCCAGTAGCATCTTGTGAAAATGAAGAGCAAAAATTGTATGCGATTCAATTCCATCCGGAAGTATTACATACTGAGTATGGTAAAAATATTTTATCTAATTTCGTAATGAATGTATGTAATTGTGCTGGTGATTGGCGTATGGATTCATTTGTTGAAGAACAAGTTAAAGCTATTAGAGAAAAAGTTGGTAATGGTAAGGTATTATGTGCTTTATCTGGTGGTGTTGATTCATCAGTTGCAGCAGTACTTTTATCAAAGGCTATTGGTAATCAGTTAACTTGTGTATTTGTTGATCATGGATTACTTCGTAAAAATGAAGGTGATGAAGTTGAAGCAGTATTTGGACCAAATGGACATTATGAATTAAACTTCATTAGAGTAAATGCTCAACAAAGATATTATGATAAGTTAAAAGGAATTGAAGAACCAGAAGCTAAACGTAAGATTATTGGTGAAGAATTTATTCGTGTTTTTGAAGAAGAAGCTAAAAAGATTGGTGCTGTTGATTTCTTAGTTCAAGGAACTATTTATCCAGATGTTGTTGAAAGTGGATTAGGTGGAGAATCTGCAGTTATTAAATCACATCATAATGTTGGTGGTTTACCAGATGCTGTTGATTTTAAAGAAATCATTGAACCATTACGTGATCTTTTCAAAGATGAAGTACGTAAAGTTGGTTTAGAATTAGGAATTCCTGAATACTTAGTATTTAGACAACCATTCCCAGGACCAGGTTTAGGTATCAGAATTATTGGTGAAGTTACTGAAGAAAAAGTTAAAATTGTACAAGATGCTGATGCAATCTATCGTGAAGAAATTGCAAAAGCTGGTCTTGATAAAACAATTGGTCAATACTTTGCAGCTCTTACAAACATGCGTTCAGTAGGAGTTATGGGTGATGAAAGAACATATGATTATGCAATTGCTTTACGTGCAGTAAACACAATTGATTTCATGACAGCAGAAGCTGCTCAAATCCCATATGAAGTATTGAATAAAGTTATGTCTCGTATTATAAATGAAGTTCGTGGGGTAAATCGTGTAATGTATGATATTACATCAAAGCCACCAGGAACAATCGAGTTTGAATAACAACAATAATCAAAAAACCGTTGATTAAATCATCGGTTTTTGTGCTTTGTAAGTGCTTATGACAATAAAAATGACAATATTATTTTAAATAAAGATATCTTAATTTAATTGCTTCAAATAAATTATTAGCATTGTATCTTATATTTGCACAACCTTCTAATATAGAAAATAAAATTTTTTGCAATTTTAATTCTGTATTATTTTTTATATAATTATAAGCTACTGCGGATGTAAAATTATTCGTGATGATGAAAGTAAGAATATTACTATTAATAAAACAATAAATAAAACTAGCACTTATACAAAATATTATATAAATGACACGGATGTTATTAAGGAAAAAGCAAAGGCTAAAGGAGATAAATTAGTAGTTATTCTTATATTTATGATGTTTTTGTTTGGAATTTTTGTTACAAAAAAGATTTCTAGTGATTCTGAAGAAAGGAAATTAGAATTTATTGTTGAAGAAGTGATGATAGATATTAAAGAACGCAATTATGATGAAGCATATATAAAAGCTAATACTATACATTATACTTCTGATTGGTCAAGTGATATAGAAAAAGTGGGTCGAAATTAGAAAGTCTTTACTTGAGCAAATTGAAAATGCAAAAAAAGAAACGACTGAGGATGATTCTTTTTCCAATTAGTTCAATTGATTTTTAATTTAATTTAAAAGGTAGTTTAATGATTATGAATATCTACACAGAAAGAGTTAATAAAAAATTTAATGCATCTATTCAATTGGTCAAGTCAAACATTCACAAGAATATAAGGCTTTAGCGATTTTAAGACATTTGTTTACGAACAAGTATAACACTATGCTAGTTGAGGAAAGTCCTGATTTATAGGATTGTATAAACACCATACAAAAGGAGGTGCAAACTAGATTTGAAAGTGTTATTTTGGAATACACATAAAAATGAGAATATTAACTCGACAATTGGTGAGCTTATCGTGGAAAATAATATTTCCATTGTTGTTTTAGCTGAATATACTGCTAAAATAGATGATTTATTGAATATTTTATTATTGCAATATGGATTAAAAATGCGACACTATGATAGTTGTTGTGACCGTATTACAATAATTGGAGAGATTAATAACGTCGAGATGAGACTCGATACTGACCACACAACTATACAAATTATTAATGGAAAAGATATATTGTGTTGTACACACTTAAATAGCAAAATATATTCTGACCATGAGGCACATAGACAAATTGGTACTATGTCAAGATTTTGGACTACATAAATGTAAGAAATTTAATTAATTGATACTAATTAAATAATCATGCTCATATTCATTAGGTGATTTATAA
>JAGZCC010000024.1 GCA_018369555.1 Thomasclavelia spiroformis | reverse complement strand
TAATGGCATCGGTAAATTTCAAGGGGAAATGGATACCCCGCTTTGCAATAGTGACCAAACAAAATGGGAGATTTACTTTTTCGACAAGAAACAATAAAGCGACATTAAGAGCAGTAAACAAGTATATAGAATCAAACAGGCTAGTGAAATCGCTAAGTTTTTTTCAGGTAATAGCAAGAGGATTGAAAAGGCTGTTTAGAATTAAATCTTAAAAGAAATAATATGAATATTTTAAAAATATCCTTTTATAATGAATGGGGGATATTTTTTTAGTAAAAATGTTTATTTTTTTTAAATTAAAATTTATTTTTTTAATTTTTTAGTATAATATTAATAATGGGATATATAATTGGTATTAAAAACATTATTACGATATTGCGTATCGTAAAATTATATTTAAATATGGGATTTAATTTTATGATATGGAGGTAAGAATGAAAAATAAAGTATTGAATATAATGCAACGGATTGGTAAAAGTTTTATGTTACCGATTGCGATATTGCCAATTGCAGGGTTATTACAAGGCGTTGCAATGGCGTTGACAAATCAATCAATGATTTCTGCATATCAGCTTGAATCAGTTTTGGGAGAAGGAACACTGATTTATTCTTTTATGCTAATTTTAAAAAATGTTGCAAGTGCAATATTTGCTGATTTACCGTTAATTTTTGCAGCTGGGATTTCTTTGGGAATGGCAAAAAAAGAAAAAGGGGTAGCGGTTTTATCAGCAGTTATAGCTTTTTTTGTTATGCATACAACAATAAACACCATGTTGATGCTTGATGGTCAAATATTGTCCGATGGAGCGATAGCAAATGATGTTATTCAAGGGACAATCACATCGATGTGTGGTATTCAAACATTAGAAATGGGAGCGTTTGGAGGAATTTTAGTTGGTTTAGGGGTTTCTTTTTTACATAATCGTTATTATAAAATTGAATTTCCTAATGTTTTTTCTTTTTTTGGTGGAACACGTTTTGTACCAATTATTTCTACGTTGGTTTTTATTGTAGTTGGTATAGTGATGTTTTATATCTGGCCGATTATTCAAAATAGTATATATTCACTAGGGCATTTTATTATGGGAACTGGATATATTGGAACATTTATCTTTGGTGTTATTAAAAGATGTTTGGTACCTTTTGGGCTCCATCATTTATTTTATTTACCATTTTGGCAAACTGCAGTTGGTGGCAGTATGGTTGTTGATGGAACATTAGTAAATGGGGCACAAAATATATTTTTTGCTCAGATGACAGACCCTAATTTGATACATTATAGTGTAGAGGCAACAAGGTATTTTACGGGTGAATTTATTTTTATGATTTTTGGTTTGCCAGGAGCAGCGTTGGCCATGTATCAATGTGCAAATTCAAAAAATAAAAAAGCATGTGGTGGTTTACTTTTAACTGCAGCATTGACTAGTATGTTTACTGGTATTACAGAACCAATTGAATTTTCATTTATATTTGTTGCTCCTATCTTATTTGGAGTTCAGGTTTTATTAGCAGGTAGTGCTTATATGATTGCACATATATTGAATATTACGGTAGGTTTAACGTTTTCTGGTGGCTTGATTGATTTTATTATGTTTGGCGTTTTGCAAGGACAAAGTAAAACTAATTGGATGATGATTATTCCTGTAGGTATTGTTTATTTTTTATTGTATTATATAATATTTAAATATTTAATTATAAAATATGATCTTAAAACACTTGGACGAGATGATTATAAAGAAATTAATGTTTTTAAGAATACAGAGAAACCTAAAGATGAAAATACTACAGTTGATTTACAATCAGCTTATGTAATTAAGGGATTAGGTGGACGAAATAATTTTAAAGAACTTGACTGTTGTGTAACGAGATTACGGGCAACAATTATAAATATGAATAAAATTGATGAGGGCTTATTGAAACAATCAGGTGCTGCTGGTGTTGTTTGTAGTGGAGAAGTTATTCAAGTTATTTATGGACCACGTGCTTCAATTATTAAAGCTAAATTAGAAGAATATTTAGAAAATAATCTTGATGAAATTGAAGATGAAATAATTGATAATAATATTTATGAGCTTAATAATATTGTTAAGGGCGAAATTAAGGAATTAAGCAGTTCGAAGGATGAAATGGTGGCTCAAAAATTATTGGGTGATGGATTAATAATATTACCTGAAGATAATATTATTAAATCTCCATGTAAGGGTAAAATAACCATGATTTTTCCAACAAAACATGCGATAGGAATTACACTTGAAAATAATCTAGAATTATTGATTCATTTTGGGATTAATACAGTTGCTTTAAATGGAAAGGGATTTGAACTTTTTGTTGAAAATAATCAGGATGTTATGCCAGGAGATATCTTGTGGAAAGTTGATCTTGATTATATTAAAGCTAATGCTGTAAGTGAGGAAATTATGATTATTGTTATAAACGCACCAAAGAATGTGGAATTTGTGAAATTATATGGGTATAAAGAGCAAGGTGAATTGATTGGATTTATTAAAAAGGAGGACGTTGACAATGTATGAAATTGTAAAGGTTTTGAATAACAATACGCTTTTAGCTTCAAAAGATAATCAAGAAGTTATTTTTTTGGGTAAAGGAATAGGATTTAAAAAGAAAGCAGGGGAATTATTTCAACCGAATGATCAATGCCAAGAATATGCACTAGTAGAAAAGGAAAGAGGAAAAAGAAATATTGAAAAAGATATAGTTAGTATTAATCCTATCTTTATTGAAATAGCTTCGGAAATTATTCGTTTGGCTAAAATACAATTTGATCATGTTGATGAAAAAATATTAATACCGCTAGTTGACCATATTGAATTTGCAATTTCTAGATTAGAAAGTAACATGGAAATAAATAATCCTTTTACTAAAGATATAGAATTACTTTTTCCAGAGGAATACAAAATAGCTTTAAAAGGACGAGAGATTATTGAAGAATATACACAATATAAAATTCCTGATAATGAAGTTGGATATATTACATTACATGTTCACTCAGCAATAAGTACAAGTAAAACAACTGAATCAATTCAAGTAATGGAAGTTATTCGTGAAAATATTGATCAGCTGAGAAAAGATTTAAGAATTACTATTGATGAAAATTCAATTTCTTATACTCGTTTAATGAATCATCTTAAATATTTATTACTAAGATTAGATACAAAAGAAAAATTACAAATGGATATTAGTGAGTTTACAAAAACTAAATTTCCATTTGCATATAATCAAGCAACAAAGATGTGTCAGCAGTTAGCAAAAGTACTAGATAAAGAAATTCCAGAAACAGAAATAGGATATTTAGCTTTGCATTTAGAGCGTATTCTATCATTAGAATTGGAATAGGCAGATATAAATAATGTATTTTTATTTTATAGAATAAAATTTAAAATTCACTTGAAAAAACAAAATATTAATGTTATTATACATAAGAGACTTACTTTGTAGTAAAGACGACTATAAGGCGGAAGGAGATATAAAAATGAAAAAAGGAATTCATCCAAATTACAAAAAAGTAAAAGTAGTTTGTACTTCTTGTGGAAATGAATTTGAAAGTGGTTCAGTTTTAGATGAAGTACGTGTTGATACTTGTTCAAATTGTCATCCTTTTTACACTGGAAAACAAAGATTTGCTAGTGCAGATGGACGTGTTGATAAGTTCAATAAAAAATATGGATTTAAATAATTTAAAATTAAGGGGCTTAGTCCCCTTTTTTGATTTATTAAAAAAAATTATTCATTAACTGTAAACAAATAATATTTATGTTATAATACATTTACGAAAAAGGAAGTGAGTAGATGCAATTTCATGTTTTAGCAAGTGGTTCTAAAGGAAATAGTACTTTTATTTTTGATGAGGGAATTGGAATATTAATTGATTGTGGAATTAGTAGAAAACAGTTATTATATAAATTAAGTAACTTAGGTTTTAATGAAAATAATATTAATTATGTACTTTTAACACATGATCATTATGATCACAATAAAAATATAAATATATTTGATAATAAGATATGTTATTGTGGTAAAGGTTGTATAAAAGATATTGATACCACTCATGAATTAACACCGTATAAATCATATAATTTAGCACATTTTGAAATTATTCCTTTAAGTATTTCTCATGATGCTACGAGTCCGCTAGCATATGTTATAAAAGGAAAAAAGGAATGTATTTTATATATGACTGATACAGGTTATGTTTCGCAAAAAAATAGACGATATATTAATAATTTAGATTATTATATTATCGAAAGTAATCATGATGTGGAAATGTTAATGAAAACAAATCGACCTTATTTTTTAAAGCAAAGAATTCAAGGGGATGTAGGACATCTGGATAATGTTTATAGTGCTAGATTAATGGCAGAATTAATTGGGGATAAAACTAAAGAAATTGTTTTAGCGCATTTAAGTGAAGAGGCTAATAGTGAACAAGTTGCATTAACAACCTATATGAAAATTTTTGATGAATATAACCTTAATTTTAACAGTATTAAAGTTGCAAGTCAGGTTAATGTTGTTAGTGGAGGAGATTATGAAGGTTAAAATAATATGTGTAGGTAAATTAAAAGAAAAGTATCTAGTTGCTGGGGTAAATGAATATATAAAGAGATTAAAGGGGTATTGTAAGGTTGAGATGTATGAGGTAGCAGATGAAAGTATTCCTGATAATTGCTCGTTTGCTAATGAAATTATTATAAAAAATAAAGAGGGAAGAAAGATACTTGATAAGATAAAGCAAGATGACTATGTTATTTTATTGGATGTTGCGGGTAACGAAATTGATTCAATTGAATTATCAAAACAAATGGAAAGTTGTATGATAAAAGGTAAAAGTACTATTGATTTTGTTATTGGCGGTTCTTTAGGCCATGGTTCAGAGATATTAGAACGTGCAAATTATCGATTGAGTTTTTCAAAGATGACTCTTCCTCATCAGTTAATGAGGTTGGTTTTAGTAGAACAGATATATCGAGCATTTAAGATTATGAAAAATGAAAATTATCATAAATAAGGAGGCTAATCATGGAAGTAGGATTGGTTATTGCAATGTTTGTTTGTAATGCTTTAGCACTTAATTTTATGGTTAATAGTAAATATAAATTATCTGGTACTTTTAATATAATTAATTTATGTTTGATTGTAGCAACTGCATACCAATTTGAATTAGTTGATTCAATTATTACAGTATTGATTATATTTGCGATTTTAATTATTATTAGCTTGATTTTGAATAAAAAGAGAAAAGAGAAAAAAATTGCAAGTCAAATTATTGATGCAAGAATTGAAGAAAGGAGAAAATAAATGGAAACAATAAAAATTACTATTGAAATGGAAGATGGAGGAGTTATGAAAGGGGAACTTTATCCTGAAATTGCACCGATTACAGTTGAGAATTTTTTAAATTTAATTGATCAAGATTTTTTTGCTAATTTAATCTTTCACCGTGTTATCCCTGGATTTATGATTCAAGGTGGTGGTTATGATAAAGATTTTAATCATCATGAGGCTAAGAGTATTAAAGGTGAATTTACTAGTAATGGTGTAAAAAATGATTTATTACATACACGAGGAGTGTTGTCGATGGCTCGTACAATGATTCCAAATTCAGCTTCTTCACAGTTTTTTATTATGCATGAAGATGCTCCACATTTAGATGGACAATATGCTGCATTTGGAAAAATTATTGATGGTTTAGAAATAGTTGATAAAATTGCAAATACGCCAAGAAATCGCCAAGATTGCCCTAATACACCAATTGTTATTAAAACCATTAGAAGAGATTAATGAAATGAAAATGTTCATTTTAAAAAGTTGCCCCCATTGTAAAAGAGCGCAGACTTGGATTACAAAATTAAAGAATGAAAATCCAATGTATCAAAATATTGAAATTGAATTAATCGATGAACAGGTAAATAGTGAAGTAGCTAATCAATATGATTATTATTATGTTCCTGCACTATTTGATGGTAATGTTAAATTACATGAAGGGGTAGCTTCAAAAGAAAAAATAAGAAAAATTTTTGACGAATATTTAAAAAATGATATATAAAAGCGCCAAGATGAGATATAATTAAAGGCGCTTTTATCTTGAAAATATTAGTTCTATGTCTTAAATAGTAGTATAACGGTGAAAGAGGTCGATAAAAAATGATAAAGTTTGATGTAAAAAAAGAATATCCGCAATTATATCGAGCAACTACTAAAAAGATTAGTCGAATAGTAGTACCTAAATTAAAATATATTGCAATTGATGGAATTGGCAATCCCACTGTTTTAGAATTTAAAGAGAAGACAAAATTAATGTTTACAATTAATAAATCTTTAAGAAAATATTATCAAAATGAGGATATTACTTTTAGTGGGGCTAAATTAGAAGGAATCTGGGATACATATGATAATAGCCATTTTGATGTAACAAGAAAACAAATGATTAAGTATACTTTAATGATGTTACAGCCTTCTATATTAACAGAAGAAATATTAGAAGAAATTAAAGCGAAACTATTAGCAAAAACAAATAATTCTTATATTTTAGATGTTTACCTTAAAGAGTTTGAGGAAGGTGAATGTATTCAAATGCTACATATTGGACCTTATAATACTGAGATAAATTCTACTAAAGAAATTATGGAGTATATAACTGTCGCAAATTTGAAATTAAGTGGATTTCATCATGAGATATATTTAAATAAACCAGAGTATGTAGCACCAGAAAATTTAAAAACAATTGTACGTTATCCAGTAAAGGAGGAGTTAGTTTAAGTGAAATTGATGTTTATATCGGATATACATGGATCGTTTTATTATGCTAATGAAGCGATTAAAAAATTTGAAGAAGAGCAAGCAGATAAATTGATAATATTAGGAGATATTTTGTACCATGGTCCACGTAATGACTTACCGAAAGAATATTCTCCTAGGAAGGTTATTAGTTTGTTGAATGCTTATAAAAATAAAATAGTTGCTGTTCGTGGTAATTGTGATGCCGAAGTTGATCAAATGGTTTTAGATTTTCCAATTCGTAGTGATTATGCTACAGTTGATGTTGATAATCATCATTTCTTTTTGACTCACGGTCATTTATTCGATGAGGATAATTTACCTAATTTGAATAGAGGAGATATTTTTGTCTATGGACATATTCATAAACAAGTTATGAAAATAGAAAATGGAATTTATATTATTAATCCTTCTTCTATTTCATTGCCTAAAGAAGGAAATAATAGTTATGGAATTTATGAAAATGATGAATTTTTAATTAAAGAGTTTGATAATAGTGTTATTAAAAGGATAAAATTAGAAAAGGCAATGTAAATTGTCTTTTTTATATGATTTTAAATAAGATGAGCTCAATTTGTATAATAAAATAATATTATATGAATAAAAAATTATCATTTTATTCACACTGAAAAAAAGTAACTGTATAATAACGGCATATAAACATATATAATTTAATAAAAGTTATAAGGAGGGCTGTAAAATGGAAATGACTAGATTATTAGAGGATTATGGGTGTTTAACGTTCAGTGATGATGTGATGAAGGAACGAATTCCTAAGTCTATTTATAAAGAATTTCATGCATCTTTGGACAAGGGAGAAGAGTTGTCAAGAGAATGTGCAACAGTAATTGCTAATGCAATGAAAATTTGGGCATTAGAAAATGGTGCAACACATTTTACTCATTGGTTTATGCCAATGACTGGGTTAACGGCAGAAAAACATGATGCATTTATTGAACCTGATGGTTCAAAAGCGGTATTGGAATTTAGTGGGAAAACATTAAGAAAAGGAGAACCAGACGCTTCATCTTTTCCATCTGGGGGATTAAGAGCAACTTTTGAGGCACGAGGATATACTGCATGGGACTGTACATCACCAGCATTCGTAAAAGATAGTAGTTTATATATTCCAACTTTGTTTTGTTCTTACACTGGAGAGGCATTAGATAAAAAAACTCCGTTATTAAGATCATGTGATGCTTTATCAAAGGCAGCGTGTAAGTTATTACCTTTATTAGGGGTTGAAGGTGTAACAAAAGTAACGGCGTCGGTTGGTGCTGAACAAGAATATTTCTTAGTATTAGATGAGTACTACCAACAAAGAATGGATTTAAAATTAACTGGACGTACTTTATATGGAGCAATGGCGCCAAAAGGACAGGAACTTGATGATCATTATTTTGGAAGTCTTAAGCGTAAAGTAGCGGCATTTATGAAAGATTTAGATCATGAATTATGGAGATATGGAATACCTTCAAAAACAAAACATAATGAAGTTGCTCCAGCCCAACATGAAGTGGCATGTGTATATTCTAAAGTTAATATAACAACAGATAATAATCATCTGTTAATGTTAATAATGCAAGATATTGCTAAAAAACATGGTCTTCGTTGTTTATTGCATGAAAAACCATTTGCTGGTGTTAATGGATCAGGTAAGCATGATAATTGGTCAGTTATAACTAATACAGGAATAAATTTATTTAATCCAGGAAGTAATCCAGCAGAAAATAAACCATTTATAGCAGCGCTTGCATGTACAATTAGAGCGGTGGATATGTATGCTGATTTAATGCGTATGAGTATTGCTAGTGCGGGAAATGATCATCGTTTAGGTGCAAATGAAGCACCACCAGCAATTATTTCAATGTTTCTAGGTGAGGATTTAGAAGCTCTTATCGATGAAATATGTGAAGGTAAAGAAATTAAGAAATCAAATACATCTCGTTTTGCAACAGGTGTATCAGTTGTTCCAACTTTCTCAAAAGATAATACGGATCGTAATCGTACATCTCCTTTTGCTTTTACAGGTAATAAGTTTGAGTTTAGAGGTGTTGGTTCTAGTCAATCGATAGCAGGACCAAATACGATATTAAATTCTATTTTTGCTGATTCGATGGAAGTAATGGCTGATGAAATTAATAACGGGAAATCATTTGAAACAGTCGTAAAAGAATTTATTACTAAACATCGACGAATTATTTTTAATGGTGATGGTTATTCAGCAAAATGGGAAGAAATGGCAAAAGAATTGGGATTGCTTAATAATAAAAATACGGTTGATGCATTAAATTGTTTAGATGACCAAAAGAATATTGATATGTTTAAACGCTTAGGTGTTTATAGTGAAGTTGAATTAAAAGCTCGTCATGAAATATTATTAGAAAGTTATATAAAAACAATTCAATTAGAAGGGTTAACGGCTTTGAAAATGGCTAAAACACAGCTTTATCCTGCGATTTGTGATTATCTGGCTAAACTTTCTTCAGAAATTATATCAATCAAAAATGCAAATTTAGATGCTGAATTTTTGTTAAAAGATGCTGAAAAATTGACTAAACAAATTAAATCAATGAAAGAAGAAATGGATAAATTGGAACAAAATATTAAATTTGCGCAAAATTTAGATGATACTATTGAAAAACAATCAATTGTTTGGCGTGATTATGTATTTGTTTCGATGCAGTCATTAAGAGAAATAACTGATATGATTGAAGAATCAATTGATGCTAAATATTGGCCAATTCCTACATATGTGGATTTATTGTTTGGAATTTAAAAGTTATAGGCGATGCTTATAACTTTTTTTTACAGATTTACACCTTTTTTTATTTTGTGAATAAAATATTAAAAAGAAGGTGAACAGATGAGTAATTTAAGTGATTTAAATTATATGGATTCTTATAATGCGATTGTTGGAAGTGTTGTAACTTTTTTAACGATGGTTTTAGGTGAACATTGGATTTTATTTGCTTTGTTTTTATTATTTAATGTAATTGATTTTATCACAGGATGGATGAAAGCAAGAATAACTAAAAAGGAGAATTCAATTAAAGGATTTAAAGGAGTTATAAAAAAATTAGGGTATTGGCTAATTATTTTGGTTTCTTTTAGTACATCATTATTGTTTGTTGAAATAGGTGAAGTATTAGAAATTAATTTAAGTATTACAACAATGTTAGGATGGTTTGTTTTAGCTTCATTAGCAATAAATGAAGTTAGATCGATCATTGAAAATATTGTAGAATGTGGTTATAAAGTACCTGTGATTTTAATAAAAGGGTTGGATATTGCAAGCAGGGTAATTAATAAAAAAGAAGATGATGAAGATGTTAAATATTAAATTGGATTCATATAGTTTTACAGGAATAGCAGTTATTGTTGGATATTTATTAACTAGTGAATTTAATATACTTGAACAGGCAGCCTTGGGTGCATGGTTTAATGTTGTGGGTGATATTTTAGCTTCCAATTCATCATATAGTGCTATTATAGAAGAACAAATAGATTTACAAGAAAAACAAAAAGATAATTCAGAGATTGATTTAGAGACGTTAGATAAAGCAATTGATAAATTAAAGGAGAGTATTGAAAAAATAAAAAAAGAAAAGAAATTTAATGATTAGAATTCTTTTCTTTTTGCCATAAATAGATAATTGAAAACATTATTATCATCCCAATAGTGTCAATTAGTACATCTTTAAATTGACCGCTGCGACCAGGAATAAATGTTTGATGAAATTCATCACTACATGCATATAAAAAAGTAAGTATTAAAGATATTAAAAGATAATATTGATATTTAAATGTTTTATGTAAACCATAATATATTAGTAAAAATAATATGGCATATTCACACATATGCGCAATTTTTCTAATTACAAAAGTTAAAGTATTTAAATCAATATTTATGAATCTTAAAATAATTTGAGCAATAAAATTACTTTGATTTGATGAATCATTTCCATTAGTATGAGACATAATAAAGATAAAAATCATCCACATAATAGCAGGTATAAAATATTTAATTTTTCTCATAAAATCATTATAAAACAATAATAAGAAAATAACAAATAATAATTTTATTACATATTTATTAAAAAAAGTTTGCAATTGTATACAATTAGAGTATAATAGATATATATATATCGGATGATAATGGCGAAAGAGATTCTAAAAGAACACCGAAGAGTTAAAGATTTCAGGTAAAAGGATCGCTATTGGACGAACCATTGGAGAGACTTATTAAATTAAGCACCGAAGGAGCAAACCTATATATGGGTGAAACTCTCAGGTAAAAGGACAATGGCTAAATAGTTTTTTTCATTATTAATTCCGACTTAATTATTTAAGAAGGAGTTTTTTTATGGCATTTTTTACAGAATTATTAAAGAAAATTAATGAATTAGTATGGGGGTTGCCGTTAATTTGTTTGTTGCTAGGAACAGGAATTTATTTTACGTACAAGTTAAAATTATTGCAATTAACGAAATTAAGGCAGGCATTTAAATTGGTTTTTAAAAAAGAAAATAACACGGAAGGTGATGTTTCTAGTTTTCAAGCTTTATGTACAGCTTTATCGTCAACAGTAGGGACTGGAAATATTGTAGGAGTTGCTACAGCAATAGCTGCTGGAGGACCTGGAGCACTGTTTTGGATGTGGATTTCTGCATTTTTTGGAATGGCAACTAAATATGCAGAAGGTTTATTAGCAATCCGTTATCGTGTTAAAGATGAAAATGGGCAAATGGCTGGGGGACCAATGTATTATTTGGAACGAGGCTTAGGTAATAAATTTTTAGCAAAATTATTTGCTTTTTTTGGAGTGGCTGTAGCACTTTTAGGAATAGGAACATTTACACAGGTTAAATCTATTTCTGATGCAATGTCTTTATCGTTTAATATTCCGCCTTATATAACAGCAATTATCCTTACAGCTTGTGTAGGATTTATTACAATTGGTGGAATCAAAAGAATAGCCCGTGTGGCTGAAAAAATAATTCCTTTGATGTGTGTGCTATATATTGGCGGAGTAGTAATTATTTTAATTACTCATTTAAATGTAATCCCTCATGTAATAAAATTAGTTATTGAATCTGCTTTTAATCCTCAAGCAGCGTTAGGGGGAGGTATTGGTATTACTATGGTGATGGCAATGCAAAAAGGTATTAGTAGAGGTATTTTTTCTAATGAAAGTGGTTTAGGAAGTGCCCCAATTGCAGCAGCGGCAGCAAAAACTGATTCATGTGTTGAACAAGGTCTGGTATCGATGACAGGAACTTTTATTGATACGATTGTTATATGTACAATGACGGGACTTGCAATTTTACTTACAAATAGTCATACAAGCGGTTTAGAAGGTGCAGCAATGACAACCCTTGCATTTAATAGGGGGTTATTTATTCCAATGATTGGTAAATATATTGTTAATATCGGTCTTATTTTCTTTGCATTTACTACAATTATTGGATGGAACTATTATGGTGAAAGATGTATGTATTATTTAAAAGGAATAAAAGCAATTCCATATTATAAGTTTATTTTTATTTTGTTTATTGCGATTGGACCATTTATGTCTCTAGAATTTATTTTTATTTTGGCAGATATTGTCAATGGATGTATGGCGCTTCCAAATTTAATAGGATTAATTGGACTTAGAAAAGAGATTATTGTGGAAACGCAAGTTTACTTTGAAAAAGAACAAGATTTAATTATCTTAGAAGAATTTGCTTGTAAATAAGAGATAGGATGTAATATTAATTTTTATTACATCCTATTTTTTTGTTTAATAAGGATTTTAATTTGTTTAACAGATATAAAAGAATAAAACTGTAAGGGTACCCAAAAAGTGTTAAAAATAATATTTTTGTTCTTTTAGAAGAAAAAATGTGAGTTTTGTATTTAAACTTTTATTAAAGATTAATAAATATAGGTGAATATAAGAAGAATAAGAATTTATTGTTAGTTGTATTTGTGCTTTTTAATGTAAATATATAAAAAGAGGTAATTAAAATATTATTAGTTTTTATCACATTTGGATTTTAAACTATGAAAAGATATTTTGTTATCATAATCATAATAGAAATTTAATAAGTTACTTTTTTTTATGTGATTGTATAAATTTTATAATCAACTCTGTTATAACTACTAAAATAATATATAAAAACCAGCTTTTAAAAGATGCTACTGAAAATCTAATCCCGCATAATTCTAATATAAAAGGTATGGATATAAATATTATTAAATCTAATAAAATTTGTTTATATTTTTTCATATTAGATATCTTTCCTTTCCTTAAGTTTATGATAATAGTTTAAAAACTTTTTAAATTATTCTTTTTTTCCTTATATTAATTATATCAAACATAGTAATTTTATATCAATCAATAAAAATAACCAATTGTCCTTGTAAATTGATTAAACGTCCTTAGTTATATTTTTTACATCTAATAAATTAAGTTAGTAAAGAAGTATTTTATTAATATATGAATTATAGATTAGATAAAATTATATAAACTGTTTATTTGATGATTTTAAAATAAAAAGAGAAATGAAAAAATACAATGTTTAATCATTTTATGAAAATTTATTATATTTTATATCCTGAATAGAATATCTTAAAATTAGAGTTAACGATAGTACTCGCTATTTTAACAATTGAGATTGAAAAATGGTTTAATTATCAGGCTCGAATTTAGAAAATGAGGAAATAACGATACAGAAAAATGTAGTACTTATATTTAAGTACTTTTTTATGAATTCAATTGACGATAAGCCAACTCGAACTATTGATAGTGAAGGAAGAGGAGGGTGTTTTTGATCGATGAACAAAAACTAGGAAAAACTAATGATAATATATAGAAATTTAATGATCTTAAATATAAATGTAGAGCTGTGGCTTAATAGAAGGGCAATAAATTATTTCATTTCTCTAATCTGTTTTTGAGGAGTAGTTTTAATATTTTTTATGTCATTATAGCTTTATTTGACAAAATATTTATTTAAAATATGGTTTATTTATTAGGTGCTCGTTATTCATAAAAAATTATTTTGTGAATATAGTTTAATTAGATAGTCAATTTTGGAGGAAGACAATATGTTAATAAAACCATTGATGTTAGCAGTTTCAATTAATTTAGCACTATTATCGATAACAATATCATTACGATTTCTTATTTATCCAATGTGGTTAAATATAAAATCTAAAAGAGAGTTGGCAACAAATATTGATTATCAAGATAAAACGATTGAAATTAGAATAAATCATAAGTTAGTTAGCTGACGGGAGGTGCAAAAATGGTAAATTTATTGTTGGATAATAATAGTTTTACAAAAGTTAACAGTGGTGCTATTAGTCACTTAGTTGTTTGTAAAGAAGAAGGAATTAAGCAAGGGGATTTTGTGTTTTTGAGTAATAGTGATAATAGAAATAATTGTATTGTAAAAGTGAATTATGTTGACTGTGAAGGCTCAGGAGTTGAAGAGAATTATTGTATATTGAATGTAAAAAAAGTACAAGCGGTATAGTTTTATACCGCTTGTAACATTTCCCATTCTTCTAGTAATTGATTAAGTTGGGTTTCTAAAGTGTTTATTTCATCATTTATTTGATTATATTTTTGATAATCATTTAATACTTCATCACTTTGTAATTGATTAGTTAGTGTTTTGATTTGATTTTCGATATCAGAAATATTTGTTTCTATTTTCTTTATTTTATTTTGTTGTTTTCGATATAATGCATTTTGTTGTTTCATACTTAGATAATCTTTATTTTCTTTTTTTGCAGGTTTATTGATTATTTTATGATTAAAATATGTATCATAATTACCATCATAACTAATTGCTTGATGGTTTGTTAGTTCAATTACTCTAGTAGCAACTTTATTAATAAAATAACGATCATGACTAATGAAGAAAATAGTACCTTCAAATTGATTTAAAGCATCTTCAAGTACTTCTTTTGAAGCAATATCTAAGTGGTTAGTGGGCTCATCAAGAATTAAAAAATTAGCTTGTTTTAATAATATTTCAGTTAAGACAACTCGTCCTTTTTCACCACCGGATAATAAAGAAATCTCTTTAAAGACATCATCACCTTTAAAATTAAATAAAGCCAAGGTATTACGTATTTCTGTATTTGTCATTTTTGGAAAATTATCACTAATTTCATTAAAAATTGTTTTATTTAAAGAAAGAGTTTGATGTTCTTGATCATAATATGCAACATCTACTTTACTACCAAATTTAATTTTACCAAGATATGGAATTATTAAGTTTAAAATAGTTTTAAATAAAGTTGTTTTACCAATACCATTATCGCCAACAAGAGCAACTCGTTCTTGTTTTTTTATATCAATGTTAATATTTTGAAATAATATATTATCAAATTTAACAGCAAGATCTTCAATTTTTAAAACATCAAACCCTGATTCTCGTTTGGGTTTAAAATTAATTGTAATTGTATCGGGTAAATTTTCTGGACGTTCAATTCGTTCTATTTTGGCTAATTGTTTTTCTTTAGATTCTGCTCGTTTGATTTGTTTTTCACGATTAAAAGACTTTAAGGTATCAATACTGTCTTGGATACGTTTGATTTCTTTTTGTTGATTGATATAATGTTTTAAATCTACATCTCGTTGTTTTTTCTTCAAAATAGAGTATTCATTATATTTACATTTATATGTTTTAGATTTACCATTTTCAATTTCAATAATTTTATTAGATACTTGATCAATAAAATAACGATCATGGCTTACTATTATAACAGCATGAGGATAATTTTTTAAATATCCTTCTAAAAAATTCATTGCCATACTATCTAAATGGTTAGTAGGCTCATCAAGTAATAATAATTTAGGTTCTTGTAACAACATTTTTGCAAGAGCTAATCTTGTTTTTTGACCTCCAGATAACATGGAAACCTTATAATTAAACTCTTCTTCACTAAAACCAAGTCCTTTTAAAACACCAGTTAGTTTACTGGAATAACTATAGCCATTTTTTTGTTGAAATTCATGAGTTAAATGATCATATTCACTTAAGATCTTATCACTATGATTATTTATCATTATTGTCTCTAATTCACGTAATTTATTTTCAATGGCAATTAATGATGCAAATACGTCTAAACCTGTCTCATATACTGTTTTATTCATATTTAAATCATGTTGTTGTTTTAAATAACTTAATGATAAGTCTTTGTTACAAAAAAGATTACCACTATCATATTCTTCTTCACCTGATATAATTTTTAAAATGGTAGTTTTTCCTGCGCCATTTACCCCAATAATGGCAATTTTATCATGGTTATCCACTTTAAAAGTTATATCTTTTAATAATGGAATTCCTTGAAAAGATTTTTTTATATTTGAACATTCTATTAACATATTTATCACCGTTAGTAATTTTAACATATTTTATTTATTATTTATAGTCAAAATACTAGAATCTAGCTTGAATAGTATGCTTAAATCTGTTTAATGTAAAGATTAATATTATAGTTAACAATTTAGTTATATGCAAATATTATTGATAATATTTGTAAAAAACAGATATTATTTTTGATAATATATATATGTGTGTGTATACAAAAATACAATTTTTTCTGTATACAATATTGAAAGCGAAAAGTTGATTTGTTATAATGTATACATATTACTAGAAAAATATACATAATCTTACAACTAAAATATATTGCAACAAAATAAATAATGCAATATTAAATAAAGATGTATACTTTTTGTGTAATATAAAAAATATATTACAGGGAGGAAAAAATGAAAGGACTAAAAAAATTAGTATCTGTTTTTGCAGTAGCAGCTATGACGGTATCTTTAGTAGGCTGCGGTGGCGGAAATAGTGAAGGCAGCGATGAAAAAGTATTTCGTTTTGGTCAATCTAATCCTAAAGTTGGATTAGATATGCAAACAAATTCTAATTCGGGTGCATCATCAGTTGCTGATAATGTTGTTGAAAGTTTAATGCGTTGGAATGATGATAATAAAGAAGAATGTGTTTTGATTACTGATTTTCCAACTGTATCAGAAGATGGATTGACTTATTCTTTTGAATTAAAAGAAGATGTTAAATTTAGTGATGGAACTGATTTAACTGCTGAAGATGTTAAATATACATTCGAAAGAATGTTTACACCAGATACTGGCTCAGTTAATACATATATGTATGATATGATTGAAGGGGCTAGTGAGATGTTGGCAGGTACAGCTACTGAATTATCTGGAATTCAAATTCAAGATGATTATCATTTTACAATTAAATTAGCCTATAAATTTGCACCGTTTATTGCTAATCTAGGAATGGATTATGCATCTATTTATCCAAGTGAAGCTTGTAAGAAAGCTGGAAAACAATGGGGTAAAGGAACTGATTTGATTGGTACTGGACCTTATGTAATTGTTGAAAATGATGATGCAACTAAAGTTGTAATGGAACCGAATAAAGATTATCATGGTGGTAAACCTAATCTAGATCGTTTGGAAATTGTATATATTGATGATATAAGTACAAAAATGATGGAATATGAACAAGGAAATATTGATATGTGTGATTTAAATAATCAGTTATTAGATCAATATCAAAAAGGTGATATTGCTGATGAAATTACACAAATTACACCTTTAGGAACATATTTCTTATCTCTTAAGGTTAGTGATCCGGCATTAGATAATGCTAAAGTAAGAGAAGCTATTTCACTTGCAATTAATCGTGAAGAGTTATGTAAAACAGTATTAAATGGTGCAGCTGAACCAGCATCATCATTCTTAAATCCAGGAGTACCTGGTCATGATGAAAGTTTAAAAACATATGAATATAATGTTGATAAAGCAAAACAAGTTTTAGCTGAAGCAGGACTTAAAAATGTTGAATTTACTACTAAAGTTAGAGCTACAGAAGAAAAAGTTGCTACTGCAATTCAAGCTTATTTAAAAGAAGCAGGAATTAAAATGAATGTGGAAGTTATCGATAGTGGTATTTGGACATCTTCTCGTAGTGAAGGAAGCTTACAGTCAACTGTTATAGGGTGGTTCCCATTATATGCAGATGCTGATAATCAAATGTATACATATTATTATTCTAAAAATGCTGTTGGAAAAGGTGTTTTCTATAATAATCCTGAATTCGACGCATTAATGAGTGAAGCTCGTCAAACTGTTAATGATGAAGCAAAACGTGTAGAATTATATAAACAAGCAGATTACATTTTATCTCGTGAAGATTATGCAACGATTCCGTTATATTATCCAAAATTACAGTTTGTTGCTAAACCATATGTAAAAAATGCTAAATTAGGTAACTTGGTTTATCATTTATATAATATTGATATTGATTTAAGTAAAAAATAAGATTTGATTTTGAAGTATTAAATATGGAATGCGATAGCATTCCATATTCGTATATAGGATTAATTGTTGATAATTATGAAAGGAGGAAAAATATGGGTAAATATTTGTTAAAACGAATATTACAGGCAATCGGGGTTATTTTTTGTATTTCCTTAATTACTTTTTTTGTTTTAAATATTGTACCTGGAAATCCAGTAGAAATTATGCTTGGTGAACAAGCTGATCAAGCTACGATTGCTCGTGTTACTCATGAAATGGGGTTAGATCAACCCATTGTTACACAATATGTTAATTGGTTTACTAATATGCTCCATGGTGATTTTGGAGTTTCATATTTTCAAAATCGACCAGTTATTGATATTTTAACTTCAACTTTTGCAGTTACGGCCAAATTAGCAGGTGTAGCATATATAATTGCAGTAATTTTAGGCGTTGGAGTTGGTGTGATTGCTGCGATTAATCGTGGTAAATGGATTGATTCACTTTTAATGACTATTTCTGTTGTAGGTATTTCTGCACCAGCTTTTTGGATTGCAATTATCTTACAGATTGTTATTTGCTTAAAGCTGAATCTTTTGCCATTATCGGGAATAGATAGCTTTGCATCTTTTATATTACCAGGGATTGCTTTAGGAACCCGTTATGCAGCAAGTATTGCAAGAATTACGAGAACAAGTATGTTAGAAGTTTTATCTCAAGATTATATTCGTACTGCTCATGCAAAAGGATTAAAAAAATGGACTGTAGTTATTAAGCATGCGCTTAGAAATGCTTTGATTCCAATTATAACTATTGCTGGTACAGATTTAGGAAATATTTTGACTGGTTCGGTATTAGTAGAGTCAGTGTTTTCGATTCCGGGAATTGGAAAGATGTTAGTTGATAGCATTAATACTCGTGATTTACCTATTGTACAAGGTGGCGTTATGTATATTGCTGTTATTTGCGTAATTATGTATTTAGTTATTGATATTTTATATACAGTAGCCGATCCGCGTATACGTTTAGGAAAGGAGTCTGAAAACTAATATGTTTAAGAAAAAAGATAAGACTTATCATAGTTATTGGTCAATAAGTTGGAATATATTTAAAAAGAATAAAGTAGCAATGATATGTTTAGGGATTGTAATTGTTTTATGTTTTGTTGCTTTATTTGCTCCATGGATTGCCCCATATGATCCGGATGCTCAAGTTTTGACGGAACGTTTAATGGCACCAAATGCGCAACATTGGTTTGGAACAGATGATTTAGGCCGAGATATTTTTTCAAGAATTGTATATGGTTGTCGTATTTCTTTAAGTGTAGGAATTGTTTCACAGATTATTGCAACTGTTATTGGTTATACAATGGGAGTATGTGCGGGATATTTTGGTGGAAAAGTTGATGCAGTAATTTCTTTTATCATTCAAGTATTTTCTTCTTTTCCGTTTTTGTTGTTTGCAATTGCAATCATGTTTGTTTTAGGGCCAGGTTTGATTAATTTATATCTTGCTTTAGGTCTTTTGGGTTGGGCTTCGACAGCGAGGCTGATTCGTGGAGATGTAATGCGTTTGAAGAAAATGGAATATATTGATGCATGTAAGATTAGTGGAGGTAGTAGTTTTAAGATAATTATGAAGCATTTATTGCCTAACTGTTTATCAACATTAATTGTAACTGTTACTTTAGGAATTCCAAGTGCTATTATGTCAGAAGCCTCATTAAGTTTTTTAGGTTTAGGAGTTAAACCACCGATGTCTAGTTGGGGTTCTATGATTAGCTTTTCACAACCCTATATTAGAAGTGCAACATATTATAGTATAATTCCTGGATTAGCAATTATTATTACGGTATTAGCTTTTAATATGTTGGGAGATGGGTTACGTGATGCATTAGACCCTAAATTAAGATCGTAAGAGGTGAAAATATGAGTGAAAATAAAGAATTATTAAAAGTTAACAATCTTGGAATTACCTTTTTTACTGATCGTGTAGCTTTACCGGCTGTCCAAGAAGTTAGTTTTACAGTTCATCCGGGTGAAACTTTAGGGGTAGTAGGTGAATCAGGATGTGGAAAAAGTATGACAGCATTATCATTAATGCAATTGATTCCATCACCGCCTGGTAAAATTACTGCTGGAGAAATTATATATAAAGGAGAGGACTTGTTAAAAAAATCTGAACGTGAAATTCAAAATATTCGCGGTAAAGAGATTTCGATGATTTTTCAAGAGCCAATGACTTCTTTAAATCCTGTAGTTACAGTTGGTAAGCAAATAATGGAAGCAGTTTTAACTCATGAAAATATTTCTAAAGAAGAAGCTAAAAAAAGAGCGTTGGAAATGATTTCATTAGTTGGAATACCAATGCCGGAAAAAGTATTTGCTTCTTGTCCACATCAATTATCAGGAGGAATGAGACAAAGAATTATGATTGCCATGGCTTTATCTTGTAAACCTTCATTATTGATTTGTGATGAACCAACAACAGCTCTTGATGTTACAATTCAAGCTCAAATATTAAAGCTGATTAATCGTTTAAAATATGAAATGAATTCATCAGTATTGTTGATTACTCATGACATGGGAGTAATTTCTGAAATGGCGGATAATGTTATTGTAATGTATGCCGGAAAGATTGTTGAATATACAAGTGTAAATGATTTGTTTAAAAATCCACTACACCCTTATACTGTTGGATTAATGAAATCTATTCCAGATATTGATTCTGATAGTGAAGAAGAGTTAGAAGTAATTCCAGGATCTGTTCCAATGTTATATGAACTACCGGAAGGATGTTTTTTTGCACCGAGATGTAAGTATGCAAAAGATCTTTGTCATAAAAAATGTCCAGCAATGATCGATGTTGGTGATGGTCATTTAGTTCGTTGTTGGAAATATCATGAAGAATGGCAAAAGGGGGATAAGTAATGGAAAAAAATGATGATATTTTATTGAAAGTTGAACATTTAAAAAAGTATTATCCTGTTAAATCATCTTCATTGAAACGTTCTAATGACTTTGTCAAAGCGGTAGATGATATTAGTTTTGATGTAAGAGTTGGAGAAACTTTTGGAATTGTAGGGGAATCTGGCTGTGGTAAATCAACAATGGGTAAAAGTATTATTCGTTTGATTGAACCTACAGATGGAAAAATTGTTTTAGATGGACAGGATTTTACGGCATTAAAAGGGAATGATTTAAAAAAGGCAAGAGAGAATATTAAATTAATTTTTCAAGATCCTTATGCTTCATTAAATCCTAGGATGACAGTTAAAGATATTATTGGGGAACCAATCGATATTGCTAAAATATATAAAACTAAAAAAGAACGTGATGATCGAATTGTTGAAGTTATGAAACAAGTTGGTTTGAATTTAGATTATTTATATCGTTATCCTCATGAATTCTCTGGAGGACAACGTCAAAGAATTGGAATTGCTCGAGCAATTGCATTACAGCCAAAATTAATTATTTGTGATGAACCGGTTTCTGCATTAGATGTTTCGATTCAAGCAAAAATTATTAATTTATTACGGGAATTGCAAGAAAAATTAGGAATTGCGTATATTTTTATTTCTCACGATTTGAGTGTTGTAAAACATATTGCTGATCGAGTAGGGGTAATGTATTTAGGAAATATGATGGAAATGGCTGATAAAAAAGAGCTTTATAGTAATCCGTTGCATCCTTATACTCAAGCATTATTTTCAGCAATTCCTAGGATTTCAAGTGAACGTATTGATGATAAAGAAATTTTAGGCGGGGATGTGCCAAGCCCAGCTAATCCTCCTCAAGGATGTCGTTTTGTTACAAGATGTCCTAAAGCAATGGAAATTTGTAAATCAGTACGTCCAGAGTTAAAAGAAGTAAAACCAGGACATAAATGTGCTTGTCATTTATATGATAATAAAAAATAAGATTAATAGAGGTATTGAAGATGGAAATTTCAGTTGATAGAAAAGAAATTGTTGAGTTTTGTAAAGAGTTTATTGATGTACCAAGTCCAGTAAGTTATTATGAAGAAATTCATCCTTTTTTAGAAAAGAAAGCTAAAGAATTTGGATATGAAGTGACTTATGATCGAAAAAGAACAGGTTATATTACTTTAGAGGGTGAGGATAATTCTAAAACCGTTTGTATGGGAGCACATCTTGATACAATTGGTTTGATTGTTCGTCATATTAGTGATGAAGGACACTTAGAAGTACGTCAATTAGGTGGAGTGAATTATTCGAGTATTGAAGGTGAAGGGGTAACTATTCATACACGTGATGGAAAGAAATATCGAGGTATGGTTATTTGTAAATCACATTCAGTTCATGTATTTGATGATGCTAGAACAGCACCGCGAGATGAATTACATATGGAAGTTATTTTACATGAAGATGTTAATTCTAAAGCTGATGTTATGAATTTAGGAATTGATCATGGTGATGTTATTTCAATTGATCCACATTTTGAATATACGCCATCAGGATATGTTAAATCTCGATTCATTGACGATAAAGCGGCAGTAGCTGCGCTGTTTGAAATGATAGCTTATTTTAAACGTAATAATTTAAAACCTAAATATCGTACCTTGTTAGCATTTCCATTATACGAAGAAATTGGACATGGAGGGGCATATGTACCAGAGGAAGTAAGTGAATATGTGGCACTAGATATTGGGTTAATTGGACCTGATTATCATGGTAATGAAACAACAGTAAGTATCTGTGCAAAAGATAATTATTCTCCATATGATCGAGGATTAACTAATCGAATTATTTCACAAGCTAAAAAAGCTAATTTAAATTATTGTGTTGATGTTTTTTATCGTTATGGAACTGATGCTAATGCAGCAATAAGAGCTGGAAATAATGTTTATGCAGCTGCATTTGGAATGGCATGTATTAATTCACATGGAATGGAACGTTGTCATATAAGTGCTATTGAAGAAACGGCAAAACTAGCAATAGCTTATGCGTTAGATATTTAATGATTAGCTAGAGGGGAAAATTCCCCTATTTTTATTGTTTTTAGATGGTCATTGTTCTAAAGAAATTATTGTTGTAAGATGTTTAACTTATTTTAAAATTTTATGGAAAGGGTTGTAATCAGAATTGTTTTTTTGTATAATTGTATGCAATACAAGGAATACGGGGGTATAGTATAATGGGTATGAGTTTAGCTTATAAAGTTTTAAGTAGTAAACTTAAAGAAGGACGGTTGATTCCTGGTGAACAAATTGGGATTCAAATTGACCAAACACTAACACAGGATTCTACAGGAACTATGGCTTATCTTCAATTAGAGGCAATGAATATTAAACACGTTGCAGTAGAAAAAGCGGTAGCATATATTGATCATAATATGTTACAAACAGGCTTTGAAAATATGGATGATCATGAATTTATTCGTAGTGTAGCTAAAAAGCATGGGATTGTTTTTTCAAAACCAGGAAATGGGGTATGCCATCAATTACAATTAGAAAATTTTGCTAAACCAGGTAAAACATTAGTTGGCTCTGATTCACATACACCAACTTGCGGAGCAATGGGGATGATTGCAATTGGTGCTGGTGGATTAGATGTTGCAGTAGCTATGGCTACTGGTAAATATTATTTACAATGTCCAACTGTAGTTAAGGTTAATTTAGTAGGTAAAAAAGCACCATGGGTAAGTGCGAAAGATATTATCTTGTATATTTTACAACAATTAACGGTTAAGGGTGGTGTTAATAAAATTATTGAATATACTGGTGAAGGAATTGCGTCACTATCTTTAACAGATCGAGCAACTATTTGTAATATGGGGGCAGAACTTGGAGCTACGACTTCAATTTTTCCAACTGATGAACGAACTAAAGAATATTTACAGCAACAAGGACGAGTTGCAGATTATATTGAAATTAAAGCGGATGATGATGCTGTTTATGATCAGGAATTAACAGTTGATTTAAGTGCATTAGTTCCAATGACAGCTAAACCTCATAGTCCTGATGCGGTTGTTCCGGTTAAAGAACTTGAGGGTATGAAAATTAATCAGGTTGTAATTGGAAGTTGTACAAATTCATCTTTTACAGATATGATGAAAGCTGCAAAAATTTTAAAAGGAAGAAAAGTTGCTGAACATGTTTCCTTGGTAATTGCTCCAGGGTCTAGTTCGATTTTAGCAATGCTTGCAAAAAACGGTGCTTTAGGTGATATGGTGCAAGCTGGAGCACGTATTCTTGAATGTGGATGTGGGCCATGTATTGGAATGGGACAAGCACCTTTGTCTAAAGGAATTTCACTTAGAACAATTAACCGTAATTTTAAAGGTCGTTCTGGAACCAATGATGCTAGCGTTTATTTAGTATCGCCAGAAGTAGCAGCATTAAGTGCAATTAAAGGATATATGTCACAAGAATTTGAAGATGATATGTATCTGGCTGATGTACCTAATACACCATTTATTAAAAATGAAAATTTCTTTATTGATGAATACGATGAAAATAATGAAATATATATGGGACCAAATATTAAACCGGTACCACGTGGTGATAAAATTAAAGATGAAATAGTAGGAAAAGTTGTTTTAAAAGTAGGAGATAATATTTCAACTGATCATATTGTCCCTTCTGATAGTAAATTATTGCCATATCGTTCAAATGTACCACATTTAGCTAAATTTTCATTTAGTAAAGTTGATCCAGAATTTTATAATCGAGCAATAGCTAATAATGGTGGTTTTATTGTTGGTGGAGATAATTATGGACAAGGAAGTTCTCGTGAGCACGCGGCTTTAGTTCCTAATTATTTGAAAATAAAAGCTATTTTTGCGGTTTCTTTTGCAAGAATTCATCGTTCTAATTTAATTAATAATGGTATTTTACCATTAGTGATTAAAGCAGATGAACAAGATTTCTTTAATGATTGTGATAGTTATAAAATTATAAATATTAAAGAAGTAGTTGAAAATAATGGAGTAGTTAAAGTTATTAATGAAAGTACAAATGAGTCGATTAGTGCTAGTTTAACTTTATCGCCAAGGGAAAAAGTAATGATCAAATATGGTGGATTATTGAATGCTATTAAAGAATTGGGAGGTGATTTTTAATGAAAGCTGTATTGATACCTGGAGACGGGATTGGTAAAGAGATATCAAAAAGTGTAGTTGATATTACTAAGGCAATGAATTTAGATATTGAATGGATAGAATATCAAGCTGGTGGCGAATATGCTGCTAAAACAAAGGAGGTATTTGAACCAGGTCTAATTGATGCAATAAAAAAATATAAATGGGCATTGAAGGGACCAACTGCAACACCAGTAGGAACAGGTTTTAGAAGTGTTAATGTTGCGTTAAGACAACAATTTGCAACTTATGCTAATGTGCGACCAATAAAGTCTTTTAAAGGAATCAATTCTCGTTATGAAAATATTGATTTAGTAATTATTCGTGAAAATACAGAAGACTTATATAAGGGAATTGAATATATGATCAATCCTAATATGGCAAATGGAGTTAAATTAATTACAAGAGAAGCAAGTGAAAAGATTTGTCGATATGCTTTTGAATATGCAAAAAATAATAATCGTAAAAAAGTAACTGCTATTCATAAAGCTAATATTATGAAATATACAGATGGTCTATTTTTAGAAGCGTTTAGAGATGTAGCAAAGGATTATCCAGAAATTGAAACACAAGAAGTAATTATAGATAATATGTGTATGCAATTAGTTATTCGTCCTGAAACATTTGATGTTTTAGTAGCACCTAATTTATATGGTGATATCGTTTCTGATTTATGTGCTGGATTAGTTGGAGGATTAGGTTTTGCACCAAGTGGAAATATTGGAGATGAATATCGAATTTATGAAGCTGTTCATGGAAGTGCACCAGATATTGCCGGCAAAGGTATAGCTAATCCAAGTGCCTTGTTATTAGCGTTTTGTTTAATGTTGGAAGCACTAGGTAAAGTTGAAGATGCTAATAAATTAAAATCAGCATTGCAAGCAGTAGTTGAAGAAGGAATTATGATTACTCCTGATATTGGTGGTAATGCTACAACAGAACAATTTACAGATGCGATTATAAGAAAGTTAGGGTAGGATATGACAAAAAATTTATTAGAAAATACCGGACATGGATCGTTAGGAAATAAGATTTTTAATGTTTTGCGTGATAAAATTTTAAACGAAGAATATGTCCAAGGTCAAAAGCTTAATGAAGTTGCTTTATCAAAGGAATTAAATATTTCTAGAACACCGATTCGAGAAGCTTTAAAGCAATTAGAATTAGAAGGATTAGTTAAAAGTATTCCTAATAAAGGTGTATATGTTTTAGGATTTTCTCATCGTGATATTGATGATATGTTGGAAATTCGTTATGCATTAGAAGGATTAGCAATTCAATTAGCAATTGAAAGAATTACAGAAGATGAATTAGAAAAAATTAAAGAAGTGTATGATTTGATGGAATTTTATGCCAAAAAAGGTGATCAAGAAAAATTTAATGATATTAATATAGCTTTTCATGATGCTATATATCGTTGTACACAATCTAAATATTTTGAACAACTTTTAAGTGATATTAATTATTACATTCATGTAACTTCAAAGCATTCAATTCGTCAACCGGACCGTTTAGTATCAGCAGCTAAAGAGCACCGTGAAATATATGAAGCTGTTTTGGCTCGTGATAAAAAATTAGCTAAAGAAAAAATACAACATCATATTAGAAAAACACAGATGTTAGTTAGAAGTTATTATGAAAAGAAAAATAATGTTGAAGAATAAAATTATTTTAAAAGGTTAGATTATTTTGGTATATCTAACCTTTTGAGTATTTAAAATAATAATTAGAACGATAATATAAAGAAAAAGAGGTGCGAGCATGAAAGTAAAAGATTATAATTTAGATGATACAAAGTTAGATGATAGTAAAGTGTTCCGTGATGCAATCCATAATTATATCCATGTTGATCAACCGCTTATCCTTGATTTGATTAATTCTAAAGAAATGCAAAGGCTTAGGAGAATAAAGCAACTAGGAGGGACACATTTAGTATATCAAAGTGCGGAACATTCACGCTTTTGTCATTGTTTAGGAGTATATTTTATTGTTCGAAAAATGATTTATAATAGTGAAGTTGGTAAGTACTTAAGTGATTACGATAAATTGACAGTTATGTGTGCAGCACTATTGCATGATCTGGGTCATGGACCATTTTCACATTGCTTTGAAGGTGCGTTTGGTTTAAATCATGAAGAGTATACAGTTAAAATTATTAATGGTCAAAGTGAGGTAAATACTATTTTAGAATCATTTGAAAAAGATTTTTCTAAAAAAGTTAGTAGTATTATTGAAAAAACGCATCCTAATACTATTTTGATTCAAATGATATCAAGTCAATTAGATGCGGATAGAATGGATTATTTATTACGAGATTCTTATTTTACAGGGACTACTTATGGGCATTTTGATTTATATAGAATTTTAAGGGTAATGAAGGTAGTAGATAATAAAATTGTTTATAAGTATTCTGGGGTGCAAGCAATTGAAAATTATATTCTAGCAAGATATCATATGTATTGGCAAGTGTATTATCACCCTACATCAAGAAGTTATGAGCAATTATTGATTTGTATTTTTAGGAGAATAAAAGATTTATATAATGAGGGATATGATTTTGGTGATATTCGTTATTTAAAACCTTTTTTAGAAGGAGAGGTTAATGAAGTAGATTATGTTAAATTAGATGAAAGTATTGTGTTATATTATTTTAGATTATTAAGTGAAAGTGATGATGAAATTTTAGCTGATTTGTGTGAACGTTTTTTAAATCGAAAATTATTTATCTATCGTGATTTAAATAATGAAGAAGAGAAAATAAAAATTATAAATAAATTTAGGCAAAGTGGTGTTGTGGTAAGATATTACGTTGTAAGTGATGATCAAAGTCAAATTCCCTATATGTATTATGATAATGATGATGTTCAGGCAATTGAGGTATTAGTTAATCATGATTTGAAATTGTTACCGGAAGTATCGGAAATTGTAGGGGCAATAACGTATTCTAGTAAAAATAAAATTGATCATAAAATATTTTATCCTGAATAATTTATTCAGGATTATTTTTTTTAAACCAGTATGTTATACCGTTTTCATCAAATTCACTGCTGATAGGATCAATAGCGATTACCTGAAGATTTTTAGTAGGTTTATACCATCTAACTGTTTGGGTTTCATTAGTATAATTTAAGATATCGACAACTGTTTTTTTAGCGACAGTTTTATCATTTGATGTTTTCATTTTGCGATTATCATCATAACCTACCCAACTAGCTACTAAAACATTGGGATTATACGCTACAGCTAAGTTATCGAAGTCAGTACTTCCGGTTTTACATGCGTTGGTATTTTCTAGTTTATATGCGGCCATAGTTGCTTGTAAATATGTGCTATATCTGTTATCAAAAGGGGCTGTTAATAATTGTGATAATGCTAAACAGCTATCTTTGTTTAATAGTTGTTTATTTAGGGAATTATGTTGGTATATGATTTTACCTTTATCATTCGTGATTTTTTCAATGGTGTATAAATGATTATATACGCCTTCACTTGCAAGGGTATTATACATATTAGCAAGATTATAAATATTAGTGTTCAATGTTCCAAGTGCAAGTGAAGCATTTACTTTTACGTCTTTAATGTCAAATTTTTTGATCAAAGAGGCAAGGTTTTCTTTTCCTAGAAAAAGATGTGTTTTTACTGCGTATATATTATCGGATACTGCAATTGCTTGAGCAAGATTTATTTCTTTGTAAGCATATTTGTTATTAAAATTACTAGGACTATAAGTTGTATTATCTTCTAATTTGAAAGTTGTTGGTTCGTTTAAAAAGGTTGTTGTAGGATTAAAACCATTTTCTAATGCTAAATAATATAGTAATGGTTTAATTGTACTACCAATTTGACGATTTGCTTTAGTTGCTCGATTGAATTGAGATTTCGAATAATCTTTACCGCCAATTAATCCTAGAATTTTACTGGTGTATGGTTCGACTACAATACTTGATGTTTCTACTTCGCTATCTTTTGTATAGTTAGTAGCACTTTGCTCCAATACTTTTTGATAGTCAAGATTTAATGTTGTATAAACATTTAGACCTTGATTTAAGTAAGTATTATTGTAATATCCAAGTTCCTCTAATTCATCTATAACGGTATCTTTATAAAAATTATTTGATAAGTTTTCATCAATTTTATGTTCACTTGCTAAATTTAAAGGACTATTTAAAACTTCTTGTTTTTGTTGATTAGTAATTTTTTTTGAATCGATTAATGCATTTAAAACTACGGTTTGTCTTTTTTTAGCACTTTTTTCATCATTTAATGGTGAAAAGTAAGTGGGTCCATTAACTATTCCCGCAAGCATAGAACTTTCATTTAAATTTAAATCTTTAGCACTTTTATCATAGAAATAACGTGCAGCATTTTCAATCCCATAAATACCATGACCAAAATATACGTTATTAATATAACCCTCAAGAATTAAATCTTTATTTAAATGTGTTTCAAGCTGCATTGTTAAAAAAGCCTCTTTTATTTTACGAGACCAAGATTTTTCGTTTGTTAAGTATAATAAACGAGCATACTGTTGTGTTATTGTACTGGCTCCTTGTGATTTATTTTGATTTGTGATATTTACTTTTATAGCTCTTAAAATCCCAATTGGATCAAACCCACGATGTTGATAAAAACGATGATCTTCAATAGCTACTATACTATCTTTGAAATATTGACTGACATTATCCAAAGAGACATAATGTCCAGCATAATTATTAATTGATTGGTAATAAAGTTGATCATTGTTATCATATAATTTCAGATATCTGTTTTTATTTAAATCTGGGGATCCGATTAAGTATGCAATCGT
>JAGZCC010000127.1 GCA_018369555.1 Thomasclavelia spiroformis | reverse complement strand
ATTCTTGCATTTCTTCCAACAAAATCTACTGACTCACCCCTAAAGGAATAGTATACATTCGTGGGGGTAAGGGGGCATTATGCCTTATTTTAGATATAAATTATTTTCCTTATATAATTTTTATTTTCAGATTATCACCTCAATGGTATTTTATCTTATTTATATATCGGATTCAATAATTGATTGACATATTATACAATAGTGATATTATATAATGTAGTTATGATAACTATATAAGGAGGTATTGTATGTGGATAGTTGATAAAGCAATGGATCGAATTAGTTGTTTAACGCATTTGATAGGGGCTGTATTTTCATTTTTGATGTTAATTGTGATGGTTATAATAGCAAAAATTTGTAAAAGTGATTTAGTAAGTTTAATAGGTGCAATTGTGTTTGGCGTATCGTCAATTGCCTTGTATAGTGCTAGCAGTATGTATCATTATTATAATGGTGATAATAACAATAAAATAAAACGTTTTTTACGAAAATTGGATCATTCAATGATTTATATATTGATTGCAGGAACATATACACCAATATGTCTTAGATATTTGTCATATCTTCATAGTATCTATTTTTTAAGTGGGATTTGGTTTATTGCAATTGTTGGTATTATTATTAAATTATTTTGGTTAAATGCTCCAAGATTTATTTCTACTGTTTTTTATTTATTAATGGGGTGGGCTTTGATTTTTGATTTTCAAGCATTTAATCAAGTGCCTTTAGAGTGTTTTGGTTTAATTGCTGCCGGTGGGATAAGTTATACAGTTGGAGCAATTATTTATATTGTAAAAAAACCAAATTGGTTTAGTAGTTTTGGTTTTCATGAATTGTTTCATATTTTTGTAATGATTGGTTCATTGTTTCATTTTTTAGCTGTGATTATTTATGTTTTATAGGAGTGTTTATTGTGGTTGATAAAAGTTTATTGTATAATGTTTTCGGGTGATAAAATGAAATTAACAAAAAGAAATAAAATATTATATTTGGTTACATTGATTTTGATAATTGGTGGAGATCAGTTTACAAAACATTTAGTAGCGTCATCAATGCAACTTGGCCAGTCACAAGAAATAATCGATAACTTTTTTTATTTTACATATGCCCAAAATACCGGGGTAGCTTGGGGAATGCTTGCAGGGCATTTAGATTTATTTATTGTAATTGCATTATTGTCAGCTGTTTTTATGATTTATTTTTTTATTAAAACTAAAAGTGGAGAAGTTTTAACACGTTTTGGATTAGTACTTACCTTTGCTGGGATGGCTGGTAATTTAATTGATCGTATTGTATTTGGTTATGTACGTGATTTTATAGATTTTGTTATTTTTAATTATAATTTTCCAATTTTTAATATTGCTGATATTGCAGTGGTAATAGGGGTTGCATTAATTATTTTTGAAATTATTTTTGAGGAGCGCATACATGGAAAAAATTAATTTATTGGTAGAAAATAATGATAATTATCGATTAGATAAAGTTATTGTTTTAAATATGGAGGAATTATCAAGAACGCAGATACAAGAAATGATTGGTCGAGGTTTGATTTTAGTCAATGGAAAAGTAGAAAAGGCAAGTTATAAGACTAAATTAGATGATCAAATTGAAATTATTTTTGAGGACAATAGTGATTTAGAAATTGAGGCCGAAGATATTCCTTTAAATATTGTTTATGAGGATAAAGATGTAATTGTGGTTGATAAACCTACTGGGATGATTGTTCATCCTTCACCAGGGATTACTAGTGGAACCTTGGTCAATGCTCTTTTATTTCATTGTAAAGATTTATCAGGAATTAATGGCGTAAATCGTCCAGGGATAGTTCATCGAATCGATAAAGAAACAAGTGGGTTATTAATGGTAGCTAAAAATGATTTAGCCCATCGTTTTTTATCAGAACAATTGAAGGAGCATAGTGTTACAAGAAGATATGTTGCTTTAGTGCATGGTTTAATTCCGCATGTTCAAGGTAAGATTGATGCACCGATTGGACGTAATCCCAATGATCGTCAAAGTATGTGTGTGACAAAAAATAATAGTAAAAATGCGGTTACTAATTTTACAGTTTTAAAACGTTATAAAAATATGAGTTTAATTGAATGTCGTTTGGAGACAGGGCGAACTCATCAAATTAGGGTACATATGAGTTATATTGGTTATCCTGTATATGGTGATCCTAAATATGGATATCGTAAAGATGATTGTAGTTATGGACAATTTTTACATGCAAAAAAATTAGGTTTTATTCATCCTACAACAAAAGAATATATGGAATTTGAAAGTGAATTACCAAATTATTTTAAAAGCAAATTAGATGAGTTAACGGAGGAAATGAAAGATGAGTAAAGTTATAAATTGGACGCAATATTTTATGGGAGTTGCTAAATTATCAGCTTTTCGTTCTAAAGATCCTAATACTCAAGTAGGAGCTTGTATTGTTAGTCCGGAAAATAAAATTGTAGGAGTGGGTTATAACGGTCTTCCTTGGGGGTGTAATGATAAGGAATTCCCTTGGGAAGTTAGAGAAGGAGATTTATATGATACTAAATACCCATATGTAGTTCATGCAGAATTAAATGCAATTTTAAATAGTATTGGAAATTTAAAAGGATGTCGTATTTATGTTTCTTTATTTCCATGTCATGAATGTGTTAAAGCAATTATTCAAAGTGGTATCAGTGAAATTATTTTTGAAGATGATAAGTATAGCGGAACTGATAGTGACCGTGCAGCAAAAAGAATGTTGGATGCAGCTGGGGTTAAATATACTAAAGTTCCACCAATTTCAATTGAATTTAAATAAGATATAATTTGTAATCAAGTTATATCTTTTTTTTGATAAAATAGAAATAAAAAAAGAAAAACAATCACTAAAAAAAGTATATGGTAATGAGGTGATCAAATTGGTTAAATGAGTAGATAAAATCTATGATTTTAAAAATGATTTCATGTTTAAACACTCTCTTGTAAGTGACTAAGATCCGGATTCTTTTTACTTACTTAAACTCTTTATTG
>JAGZCC010000126.1 GCA_018369555.1 Thomasclavelia spiroformis | reverse complement strand
ATACTACATTAGCTTCATCTCTTGCCGCTTTGAATTCTTCTACTACTGCCGGTATTACTTTTTCTAAATCTTTATCAGTAATTGCATTAGCTAAATCTACCGCAATCTTTAATGCTATTTTATTAGTTATTGATATTAATGATAAACGAGCTTCTTTGAGTTTTTTACATGCTTGATCAACTATTTCTTGCGTAAGTAAGCTATCTTGTTCATCTAAATCTTTTTGAATATTTTTTGCATTTGATAATGCATTAATAAAATTATCTTTTTCGTTACCATCTTGATATTGTGACAAGTTATAACTATTTGATAAACTAATTTCTTCATCTAAACTCTCTCTATTAATCGATTCTATTTTATCAAGGTTTTTAAATCTTTCTGTAAAATCAAATTTAAAAGTTATATTATCACTAGGATCTTGAGTAATATTTAACTTATCAAAAGGAAATAATTTTTTTTCATCATCATTTAAAATTCCTTTATTTTCTATTTTATTATCTAATATATCCATTTTCTTTTGTACCCATGGTGAATAAGACTGAAAAGATATTTCCTTATTTAACTCATCAAATTGCATCAAACGAATTATTCCATTACCACCATATGGCTCAAATTGATAATTAACTATTGCATTTAAAACAGGGTGTCCATAATCATTAGTAATAATCTTTGCATCACGATATGTTACATGCCCTTCTATAAACATAAATACCTGATTATATTTTTTTACAAAATCATTTGTGATATTTTTATTGTTATCATCAAAGTGAGTAATTATTACTGTAGGTAAATTATCGTATGTTGTTAAAATATTATTAATCCATTCTCGATCTTGTTCTATTTGTTCACTATTATAAGGAATTGTAAGAAATAAATAATTATATGATCCTCCTTTTGTAATTGCATATTTCGAATATCCTGATGGTCCTGCTCCTTGATATGCTGGATTATTTTCATATCTTTGTGCTCCAAAATATTTTAAATATATACTTGAATCATGATTCCCATCAGTTAATAAATATGGTATGTTCTTTTCATCAAAAATTGAATACGATTCACTAGCACGCTTAAATTCTGCTTCTGTACCATCTTGTGTTATATCCCCTACGCCAAGTGTCATAGCGATATTATAATCATTTGCATTTTCTGCAATCCATTCATTTTGAGCATCTAAAATTGCCGGCTTGTATTGAGTTGTATATTGGGGATCTGGAATAATTGCAAAATTATAATTCTTCCTTGTTTCTAGAAAATTTGTTTCATCATTATTTCCAGCAATATTATAAGCATCATCCACAATATACTCAGTTACTAAATAATCATCTGAAGTTACCAAACCTGATGATAATCTAATTTCTTGAATTTGTCCTTTAAAAATACTATCACCGCAAGTTTTTTCATCAAATGTTTCACCATCACTCCAATATGCTGTTCCTACGACCCAACCTAAGCCTAAATCTGCTAATCCTCGTTGATATTGTGTAGTATTACAACGTAACACCACTATCCCATCAACAATCATAGTAGTAACATTGCTGTCATTTTTTACTACAATATGATGGAACTTATTTCGTTGAATGCCACCTGCATCTGACCATGTAGTTGGATTATTTTTTACCTCTGGATTATTTGTATAAAAATTCCATTGCAGTTCACCAGAACTAGATACATTTAATCCTCCATTAACTTCTGGTTCACCTCCAGTTAATCCATTTTGTTTGGCAATACCACGCTTACCAAAAATACTACTCCATCCACTAATATCATCACTTAATTTAATAATAAATTCGAATGTATATCCTTCATCAAATGTTTCGTGAGTAATAGGTGCATTTTCAACAGTTTGAAAAAATGCTCCTATTTTTTTGTCATTTCCACTTGTCCCTTTAGGACACATTAATAAACTTTCACTTTTACCATTAATGCTATCATCTACAAATTCCATGTAATCACTTGCCAATTTTCCTGATTCTACTCTTTCAGTATTAACAATTAAATCATTTCCGTTACCACTAGCATCTTTTAAAATTAAGTTATTTTGTTCAAACGATGTTCCTTCTTGCACATAATTGCTATCAAATCTCCAATCTGATACAACTTTAGCACTGTTAGCTTTTGCAAGTAATATTGAATTACTCGACATTGTAATTGTAACTAATGCTACAATTACTGAATTAAATATTTTCTTTAAATTCATCTACTATCCCTCCAATTAGCACCCCCATTATGCCATATTGCAATTAAATTTAATTTCATTATTTATTTAAATTTATGTAAAAAATTTGAAAACATATTTATTTGAAATATAAAAAGTATAGATTATTTAACATATCTTTATTAAATATATCAAATTTTCTATACCTTTTATTTAATTATTTATTTCTTCTTTTTTAAAAATACTATAGCAACTAATGATGAAATTAATCCAAGTGTTCCTAACATATTAACGCCATCACCTGTTTTTACGCTTGCAATTGTATTACCATTACTTACTGGTGTTTTTACTGTATTATCTACAGTTACTGTTTGTAAGCCATTAATTGCTTTTTCTAATTCAGCTTTTGCATTATCTACTTCAGTCTGCGTTGCATTTGGATTAGCAAATACTGCTTTAGCTTCATTTAAGGCTTTTGTTAATCCATCAAATGTTGCTTTGGTATAATTTGCACTTTCTAATCCGTTAGCTTTATTGATTAAGTCTTCTAATAAACTCTTATCTGGAATTAATCTTAAGTTCAAGAATGCTGTTACTAATTCTTTATATGCAGTATTTACTTCTTCTTGCATTGCATTTTCATCTTCATATACACTAGTTGCTGCTGTTAAGGCATCATTGAATGGTGTCCATGTAGCTTCTGTGTATTTTGCTGCTTCTAAACCACTTACTTTATCGATGAATGCTTTTAAAGCTGTTTTATCACCTTTGAAGAATTCTAATTTTTGCATGATACTAACAAGTCTATCAAATGCTTTATTTACTTCAACTTGTAAAGCACTTGCATTATTATATACTACATTA
>JAGZCC010000125.1 GCA_018369555.1 Thomasclavelia spiroformis | reverse complement strand
ATGATTTAGAGATGCAAACTAGAGTTTTAGTGGATTAGAGTTTGATTATATATTTGTGTCCGCGCAACGTAGGCGCGGGGAAATGGAGGAAAAAATGAATAAATATAAATTAGCAGCATTGGATATGGATGGTACTTTATTAAATAGTCAAAAAGATATTACGACTTCAACTATCGAAACAATAAAAAAAGCATTAAAATTAAATAAATATATCGTTTTATCAACTGGCAGAGCTTTAGATGAATTACGTGATTATAATCAACAACTTGCTGATATTCCTTATGGTATTTTAGCTAGCGGAGCTTTAATTTATGATTTTAAAAACAATAAAATTATTCATCATGAAACTTTTTCAGCTTCACAAATCAATAAAATTTTTAAAGTCATTGATCAGGAAAGTATTATGATTCATTTCTTTTCAAATGGTAGATCAATCGTTTCAAAAAAAGATATTTCTAATATGGCTAAGTATCAAATGAGTATTTACCAACCAATGTTTACACGTGTTGCAACAACAGTAAATGACATAGTTGACTATGCTAAAAATCATCCAATTGAAAAAATAAATTTATATCATCAAAATGCATCAACAAGAACTAAAACTTTTGATAAATTAAAAAATTTATCACTTTCATTTGCTTTTGCTGAAACAACTTCTTTAGAAATTTCTCCATCAAATGTAACTAAAGGAACTGGTTTAATTAAGTTATGTGATTATTTAGATATCGACCTTAACCAAACAATTGCCGTTGGTGACGCAGATAATGATTTAGATGTATTAAAAACTGCTGGTTTAGCAGTAGCTATGAAAAATGCCAATGATAATGTTAAAAAAATCTGTGATGTAATTGTTAATGATAATGATCATGATGGATGTAAAGAAGCAATTGAAAAATATCTTATTAAATAAATTAAGTTTAAAAAATATTATATGTTATAAGAAGTTTGAACAAACTTCTTTTTTTATAAATAATACTTTTGATAATAATATACTCTAAGTAAATCACAAATAGACATTATTTGATAATTAAATTCTATTCCATCAAATTTACCAGGAACTTGAATTACATATTTTGATATTTTGTATTCATCAAAAGTATAAGCTTTATTTTGAGTAATTAATACTGTCACTGTTTGATCCAAATTAAATTCCTTTTTTATTTTCATAAATGCATTCATTGATCGACCCGTAGCAGAAATAAAAATAACTACATCATCTTGATTAATTTTAATATTTTTATCAAAAAAACGATATTGAATTACTGGTTTTCCAAAAGTTACTAAATCTGTTTGTAATTCAACTGTAATTGACATTGGATATAAGGCACCAACTAAAATAATTTGTTTTGCTTTAAAAATGGCTTTACAAATAACTGAAATATATTCATTAACACTATCATCAAAACAACTATCTCCTATTTTTTCAATTATTGCCTTACTATCAATTCCTAACATTCTTGCTCTAATTTGATCAGTTCTAATCATATGATCTTGAAGTAATCTACTTTTAAATTCTTCAAAATTTTTAAACTCTAATAAATTACAAAAACTTAAAATTTCCTTTTTATCAATTTCACTTTTCAAACTGACATCTTCAAAATTCATATCCTCAAACTCTAAATAATTATAAACAATAAACTTGCAAAAACGGTAATAACTATCATCTACTAAACTACCATTTAAATAAGTTAAAATTCTACTAAGTAAAAGATTCATTATTTCCCCTCCTTTTTAATAACAAATACTTCCATCGTATTTAAACATAAACAATTCAATTGACCATTATCAAACGGTCCTAAACCACCATCAATTCCTATTTTATCCTTATAAACTGGATCATACCATACATCAAAACAAGAAGTATCATGATGAATATAACAAGTTGGTGTATGTCCAAAAATGATAATTTTATTATCTAAACCCTTTGACATAAAAAAATATTCGCGCATCCAAGCACACTCTTCTTCAGTTTGTTGATATAAACTTTTTTCAGGATTTATTCCTGCATGAATTAAAACATAATCTTGATGATTACAATTGATTTCAACAAAAGATGGACATTTATCTATATATTCAATCATCATCTTATAAAAGGTTGCTTTTAAAATACTATATTCATACTCATCAAAAGCTTTTTTTTGTAAATATTGATGATAACTAGTGCATGTTTTATTCCCACCATTTTGAAACCACAATCTTCCTTGAGATGTATTTAAATCTCCTGCCTTAAATGCATCACGCATCATTAATTCATGATTTCCTTTAATAAGATGAACATTCTTTAGTTTTTCTATGTACATATATATTTTTAAGCTATCTGGTCCTCGATCACAACAATCACCTAAAATATACAACTCATCTTCATCACAAAAATTAATTTTATTAAGCATTTGAATAAAAATATCATAATGTCCATGTAAATCTGATAGCACATAAATATTTTTAGACATTAATGCACCTCCTTTATGAATAGTTTAACACTATTTTGAATTTTGAATAGGGTAGAGGAAAAGATTTAACTTTTGCCCCTCCCATTGAACCGTACGTACGGGTCTCGTATACGGCTCTACATTTATATCGAAATCACAAACTCTTAAGATAGTATTCAAGGGGATTGACTAAACCGGGTCTGTCCCCTTTTCTAATGCCTAGAACTTTCGGTGATAATGTGAAGTTTACGATATCCATTGCACTTCTTCGATACCATCCTAATCTTGTGTTAGCACATTTGAACATATCTTCATGGCTGAATCTACATTTATATGTGTTATTTAGCTTCATGAGATTTCTATAAATAGTCATTGGTTTCTTCCATTGTTTGATGATAATACATCTTATCTTATGGCGTAACCATTGTCCAAACTCATCGAGATAAGTTTTAATGCTACCTGTTTTAAAATAATTTACCCACCCTCTAACGATTTGGTTTACTTTTGTAAATGTAATTGCTAGTGGTATCGAAACGGCATGCTTTCTTTTAAGTAATACTTTTATCTTAGAATACAGTCGTTTCTTTCTATCTT
>JAGZCC010000023.1 GCA_018369555.1 Thomasclavelia spiroformis | reverse complement strand
GTTGTTATAAATACATATCTATAATCATAACTAATATCAATTCTTTCTACTTCGTACTCTATACTTTCGCCTTCATGAAAATTAATTTTCACTTTCATTGTTTACTAATCTCCTTTAATCATCTCTTCAATATTTTCAACTGACTCATTCCATATAGAGCCAATGAAAGATATCATATCTCTTATTTGTTTTTTATCTTTTCTTTTAACAAGTTGCTCTAAACAAATTAGTTCATGATATATATCATGTGCATAATCTCTTACTCTTTGCTGTTCTTGTAATTTATTAAATTCATCATATGTTATTTTCATTGTTTGTTAGCTCCTTCATATAATTTTGTCTGTCTTATATGTTTGATAATATTTCTATCATTGAATCTAACTTCAAATTTTTTAACTTCTGCTACAACATCTTTAAAATACTGTGGTTTTATTTTTAAGTTATGTACCCTCATTTCATCTACCTCCTAAAATAATATTTTCCCTTTTATTTTTTCTTCATCTAACGTTATCTCGCCACCAAAATTATCTTCTATAAACTTTTCAGCTTCATAATAGCTAAGATTATAAGTAGCTATAAAATACTTAATCATTAGTTCCTTTTTCCATTCTTCTCTCATTTATTCACCTCTTAATATTTCATTTTTTCTAGTCTTTTCTTTTTCATTTTGTCGGTCGTTCTTGTATAAATCATTGTTGTATTTATAGAGCTATGCCCTAGTATGTCTGCTAGCTCGCTTAACGATCCTCCGTCTTCGATATATTTAACTGCGAACAGATGCCGGAAACTATGCGGGTGCACTTTATCAATTTTGATACCCCGACACATTCCAGCGATTTTTTTTAATCTCTTGTAAATAGTTGTATGATGCAGCATAGTGCCCTCTTTTTTACCTCTAAATACATAACCTTCATTAATATTCATCTGTTTGCAGTATTCTTTTAATTCCTTTTTTAAATCATTTCTCAATATGATGTTTCTAATCTTCCCTTTATTAGAAACTTGAATATAATTAGTTTCCAGATTTTCGACCGTAAAAGCCTTTATCTCCTCCGCTCTAATACCTGTGAAACTGAATATTCTCATAATTAAATACATCTCATAGTCTTTCTTCTTAGCCATTCGCAGCATACGCTTTAAATCCTCGGCTTCTAACAGCTCTTCTAGCGAGGCGGTCTGCTGTATCTTAATATTCTTCAAAACGCGCTTAGAATAGAATTTTTTAAGCCTCTCGAAGTCGAAGTCGTCTTCGTTAGCTGTCATTTCGACATATTTTATAAATTTATTAACAATTACTATGTAATTGCTTATAGTCTTAGGCTTATACTTCTCTAACAAGCTGCTTTTAAATTTCATTAAATCAGTTTTAGTAACTTCTTCATTTTCAAGCGAATCTACAAACATGTTTATTACATGTTCGTAGTGCTTTAACGTGTTCTTAGACTTTTCGTCTAATTTTTCTTCGAGTAAATATTCATTTATTTTATTTTTAATCTCACTCTTTTTCATATAATCACTCAAATTGTTTTAGGAATTCATTTAACTTATCTTTATCAACATCATTAACAATAGCCTCAATAGCTTCATCATTGTTGCTATCTTCTGTTTTAACAGTTATCTTTTTTAGATTTTTATTTAAAGCTGCTTTAAAAAATTCTAATCTATTATTTATATTGTTTTCATTCATGTACTTAAAAACATATAAAACATTAGAAGCGATTGTTTGTGGCGCGTATTCCAGCAAAAGATTTTCTATATAGTTGTTATATTCATCAATATTCATCAAATCTATTTCGTTAAATAATTTTTCAACATATAATCTAGAAGTAATAATATTTAAGTTTAAATCTCGACAAGCTTCGCTTGTTGATTTATCTATATCTATATCTATATTATCTTCTATAGTATTATCTATATTATTAGGACAACTCAGTTGGCTACCCCAGACAACTTTGTTGGCTACCCCCAGACAACTTTGTTGGCCACCCCTGTTAACTTTGTTGTCTACTAGACAACTTTGTTGGCTACCCCTGTTAACTTTGTTGTCTACTAGACAATTTTGTTGGGTAGTGTCATATGTAGCCTTATATTCACAAAACTTTATCCCATTAACTTCTTTTTCACTTTTCTCTATCAGTCCATTAGCAATAAGCTGTTTTAACACTTTGTCAATTCCCTGTTTAGATGAATTTGTCCAATCCGCTAAATACTGCCGACTTCCTGTGTAAGCTTGATTTTCTGCCTGTGAGAATCCGTAAATTATAGCATATATCAATAATGCGTTACCTTTTAAATTGAGATCATTTACCATAAATGACATTATAGTTATATAACTGTTTTTTTTGATTCTGCTCATATTTGCTCCTTTCTTGCTTTATAAAATTAATATTTATTTAAATACCCCGTTAATTTGCTATAATCTTCCGTGAAGGGAGGTGTAACAAATGTCAGTAAAATTATTTTTATCAAATGGTGAATGTTATCCTATTTCTATCCACTCATCTATAAACGGTGAAGAATTTGAAAATGATGAAGATATTTTAGAATATATTTTAGCTACTTATAAAACGTATCCTTACTACGAGGTCGTAGCTGAAATGACTTCTAAAATCTCATACATATTCACTGATAAAATTTGTTATATTGAAACTATATAACTTTTCATAAAGCGCTTTTATTAGTAGAGTACCAGTCTACTATTAAGAGCGCTTTTTTTATGCGCCACTAACATTAGATAACGCTTTCATAATATCTAATATTGCTTCTCGATCTTTTTTTCCAAAATGTTTTATTTTTTCATACATTAATTTAGATATTTCAAGGATTTCTTCCCTGTCGTCCTCTAAGCCTTCAACAACTCTATTTTCACCATGCTTTAATAGTTCATATTTACTCATTCTTTTCACTTCCTTTCTCTAGCTATTAGTCCCTATAATTACAAATTTCAATCATTAAATTATATTCCGGTTGCCAGTTTAAGATGTAATTTTCCGCTTCCTTATATTTAGCTTTTAAAGTGTCTCTATATGAAGGGATCTTAAAATAATCTTTATAATCTCTCCATAGTTGAGAAAATACTTTTTTAGAGCACTTAAGATAAGCGCTAGAATTTTTACCACCCAACATTTTAACAACTTTATTTTTAACCATCTTTTCTAAATGATATTGCTGTGAGGTGTTAATAGTCATATTGTTTTCAAGGTGTTCAACCCTTTCATCAAGTTCAAATAGCGCTTCATTTTGAAGCTTCAAAATTTCCATAGGCTTCATTTTTTTAACTTTAAAATATGTTTCTTCTAACAAATCGAACTGTTGCCACGCTTTATCAGTGTCGAGGATCTTTGAATGTCTGTTAGCTCCTCTTTCAGTCCACAGATAAAGACTTGGAGTTCTAGGATCGACTAGGTAACTATCAGTTACGTAGTTAGAATTATTAACAAAGTTTTTAAATTTTTTTAAATCATTACCTTTCAGCAAATAATAGTCTCTGCCTTCGATAAATCTATCTTTATTTCTATTAAAGTTATTTTTGATATTATCAGTAGATGTTTCATAAACCTCCGCTAATTGTTGAGTAGTCAATACTCTTTCGTTTTTATGTTCTATGATTTGTAAATTATTCATTTCATTTTCCTCTATATTTTAGCGTGTATTACTTCCTTCAAATTTTTTTAACTTGTTTTGTAGATCTTCGATAATATTATTTCTATCATTTATTTCAATTGTTAATAGTGCGTTTTTTCTGCTTTCTTCTATATATAGATTTCTGTTTCTCTGTGTATCAAGAACAGCTACAGTAAGCAATAATAATGTCGTTAAATTAAACATTAATAAAACAGCTTCTTTTTTAATCTTTTTCACTTTTGATTTTCTCCTTTTGTTCCTGCTCCTGTATTTTTTTAAAGAAATTAATACAGGCTTCTTCAAGATCTTTTTTTGTAGGTAAATTACCGTAGTGTAAACGAACGGTAACTTTTTCGTATTCAAAAGTTTTAACTTGTCTATCCTGCATTTTCTTTCCTCCTTACAAAAGCATATGATTTATATCGACTGAAAATAATCAATAATCTTGAGAAAGTTAGATGTTGTAGCATCTAGCTTTTTTTATTCCCACCATTCCTTTTTTAAATGGAATTTTATTTCTTCTAAATCGTTATCAGTTAATATCCATTCTCCGCTAATTAAATCACTATAATCTGGTTTCCATCTTTCGATTATTAAATCTTTGTTTCCTTTTATTGCTCTCGCAATTTTAAAATAATCTGGGTATAGTCTTGTTACTTTAATTTTAAAAGTATACTTCCCATCATGGTTTGGTCTTGTAATGCTTTCGTCGTTTTCTACTGCTGCTTTTATCGCTTCATGAATATACATTTTCTTGCTCCTTTCTATGTTTATGTATTTTGATCTAATACTTTTTGCATTTCCATTCCAGCAATAAAGATATTAATAGTTTTTATATCTTCACTACTAAAATTAGCAATACGACGAATTAAAAATTCTAATGTTTCAGTTTCTTTTTTTAACTCATCCCATGTCATGCCCCTTTGTTGTCCAACCATATATCTCGCCTCGCTTTCTGTTCACAACACAATATTATCATTTATAATTATGTTTGTCAACATATTTATTAGATTAAAATAATAAATTAAATTGTTGACTAACATAGTCTAAACGTGTTAACATTTCATTGAAAGGAGGATAAAAGTGGCAACTATAGGAGAGCGATTTAAAGAAGCGAGAAAAAAACTAGGCCTATCAAGGAGAGAATTAGGGGAAAAATTAGGTGTAAATTTAGATGTTATTTCTAATATCGAACTAGAAAGACTTAAAAACCCCCAACAAAAAGAACCATTATTTAAATTATTCTGTAAAGAATGTGGTATTAATTATCTTTGGCTTATGGAAGGAATTGGAAATCCAATTTCCGAATTTCCAAAAACAATTATCGATGATTTAGCAAGCACTTATAAATTAAGCGATGAATCTAAAGAATTAGTAAGAGTGTTTGTAAATCTACCTGAAGATAAAAGAAAAGTAATAATAGAATTTTTTTCTGCAATAAAAAAAGACGAGGATTAACTCGTCTTTTAGTTTGTAATGAGATAATTTAAATAACTCAATAATTTATCTAATTTATCTTTGTTTAATTTTTTTACATATTTAACTATATATTCAATTATTTTGTCACTTTCATTTTTATCTGTTTTCACTATCTTCTCATTCATTGTTCTATCCCCTTTTAATAATAATTTCTATGCTAAAATTTTAGCATTACTTACTAAAATTTTCATTATTTTGGGACAAAAAGCCTTTTTTCGGGATAAATAATGAGTTATTCACATTATTTATAATTATGTGAATAACTTTAAACTACATTTTTGACCATTTTTTACTCAAATAATCTCTAAATGAATCAAGAATTTTTTCATGATATGTTTGTGTAGCTGGTATTTCTTTATTATTTTTTAAAATTATATTTTTAAAAGGAAAATACTCTTTTACATAAACCATATTTACAATGAAAGACTGATGACATCTTACAAAATCAAAATTTTTCAATTCACTTTCTACGTTTGATATTTTAGCTCTGCGCTTTATTACACTATCGTCTTTAAAATAGTAAAAAACATTATTTCTAATAGATTCAATATAAATAACATCTACTAATCGTATCACTTTTCCAGAAAGCATAAACGGCATTTCTTTTCTTTTTCGCCTTTCTTCGAGCAAAAATAAACAAGTAGCTAAATCTTCTTTTAAATAATGTTTTCTAATAAAATATAAAGGATACGCTACGTGTGCATGATGTTCAAAATTATCATGTGCTGAAATAAAAATAATTTCTACTTCATTATTTTCACGTCGTCGATACTCACTTGCTAGGTCAATTCCATTTTTATCACCTAATTCAATATCAAGAAAAATAACATCAACATCATTATTGTTGATGTATTCTTCATCAAATTTTAATAATATTGCTATTTCTTCATTTTTATAAAATTTCTTTAGCTCATTTTTTAAAATTTTTGCATAATTATATTCATCATCAATTATTACTATCATCTTTTATCACCTTCTAATTTATTGCTCTCTTTATCTTTTACGAAATAAAATAATAAATTACTTTTTTAATTTTATTTCTTTAAGATTTTATTGTATAAAAAAACTAAGAACAATACTCGTTATAGAGATACACATAAAATTAGGATACACACATAATAACATTATATTTTTATCTTGATTGACATTTAAAAAAACTAACTTTATCATATAAATGTATTTATGAAATAAAGTTAAAAATAAGGAGAACATATGAATAGTTATTTAATGTATCTGCGTAAATCTAGAGCAGATAGCGCAGAAGAGACAGTAGAAGAGGTGCTAGCTAGACATGAAACACAGTTGCAAGAATTAGCTATTAAAAAATTTGGCACTAAAATTCCTGAATGTAATATTTATCGCGAAATTGTAAGCGGCGAAACTATAGAAGATAGACCAGAAATAAAAAAAGTATTATCGAAAATAGAAGGCAGCAATATAAAAGGTGTCTTAGTCATCGAAGTACAACGTTTATCCCGTGGTGATTGGGAAGATGGAGGCAGAATATTATCTAGTTTTAAATACAGCAACACTCTAGTCATTACACCTCCCAAAACATATGATCTTAGAGATAAATTTGATTATAAATTTTTTAAAATGGAATTAAGTCAAGGTAATGACTACTTAGAATACACTAAAGAAATTTTAATACGCGGTAGAAATGCAAGTGTCAAAGAAGGAAACTATATAGGCTCAATAGCTCCATATGGATATGATAAAATTATTATTGATAAATCACCTACTTTAACGCCTAACGCTATAGAAGCGCCGGCGGTAGCTATTATTTTTGATACTTTTGTAAATGAAGATCTGGGATGGACAAAAACAGCGAGAAAATTAGACGATTTAGGTATTAAACCTAGAAAATCTACACATTGGAACCCATCACAAATAAAAACAATCCTAACTAATCCGGTGTATATAGGAAAAATACAATGGAATCACAGGAAAACTGTTAAGGTATTTGAAGATGGAAAATTAAAAACTACTCGTCCAACAGCGAAAAATTATGAGCTTTATGAAGGTAAACATCCGGCTATAATTGATGAAGATTTATTTAATAAAGCACAGATGAAGCTAAGTAAGAATACGAGAGAGCCTTTTAGCAAAGGGATTATTAATCCTTTGGCTGGATTGCTATTTTGTAAAAACTGCGGTAGGGCAATGACCTACAGAACATATAAAGATAAAAACGGTTTATATCGTTGTAAACCTCGTTTAGCTTGCACCAATCAGGTCCACTGTGGTACTAAATCAGCGAGCTTTGATGAAATATACAGTGCGATAATAAATACGCTAGAAACTATTATTAAAGAATTTGAATTTATGGTAAAAAACGGTGATAACAAAATCAGGGATATTAAACTTAAAATGATTGATGATCTTGAAAATCAATTAGAGAAGCTAGAAAAGCGACAAGAGGAACTATATGATCTTCTCGAAGATAAGACATATACAAAAGAAATATTTTTAAAAAGAAATAAAAAATTAGCCCTTGAGCGCGAAGAGCTTAAATTAAAAATCAAATCAGCTAAAGAAGATGCACCAAAATTCAATTATGAAGATAAGATAATGCAATTTAAAGATGTAATTAGAGCTTTAAAAGATCCTAATATATCTGCAAAAAATAAAAATACACTCTTAAAGAGTGTAATTGAACGGATCGATTATACGAGAAAAAGTGAAAATCGTAGTAAATGGGATACTTCAAAACCTGAATTAGATATACATTTAAAGGACTTCTAATTTTTTTCGAAGTCCTCACATATAACATTAACGTACCAATTCTTCAGTTGCAATATCGGTTAACAGTGCTTGAACTTCAGGATAAGGCATTGTATAGCGTTGTGATAAATATCTTAAAGCTGCTGCTAATTCACCATCAGGTCCGCCTAATTGATCGATAATTACAGCTGCTGCTTTAGCATCCGCTTTTTTTATATTTACTGGATATTGCAATCGTTTTTCATACAACCACATGATTCATCACCTACCCATGGCCATGGCGCACAAATATATCCATTTCTATAAGCATTAACCTCACGATTATTTAAAGAATTCCCTTGTCTACGATATTCTCTTTTAGCTTCATTTAAACGACTACTTGCCTCATGAAAATATCGCATTGCTTCTTCATCATTAGGATGAGTGTCAATAAATAACGCAGCATCTTGAACAGCAAAATCTAGCATCATTACATTCATTAATAAATCATTCATCATTTAAATTCACCCCATGGCAGATCTAACTCTTCAAATATCGTTCCTACATGAAATGCTTTCATAATTGGATAAATCATTCTAAATTTTTGATATTTGATAGATGAAATAGCTAATTCTAATTTATTCATTTAATTCCTCCTTTCACTATAATATATGTCAATGGTATATTTAGTACTAGGCAATTTTTTACTAATATAATTTAAATAAATAAAAATTTAAACAAATATTTATTTTTTTCTTTACATTCTTTATTTTGTATGTTATTATATTAGAGCAGTCGACAGTAATAGAGGTATAGTTCAATGGTAGAATACCGGTCTCCAAAACCGTTGATGTGGGTTCGACTCCTACTACCTCTGCCAGGATAAAAAATAAGTAGCTTGAATAGCTACTTTTTTATTTATATATAATATCAAAAAATGAAGCAAATATGCTTCATTTTTTTAATATTCATTATTTAATTTTCCTTATAACATTACACGGTATTCCTACTGCAACACTATTTGCCTCGATATCTTTAGTTACAACACTGCCAGCTCCTATTACACAACCATCACCAATTTTTACTCCAGGTAAAACAATAACATTACTACCTAACCAGACATTATTTCCAATTGAAATCGGTAAAGCTTGTTCCACTCCTTGATTTCTTGTTTGATAATCTAAAGGATGATTAGCAGTATAAAAGCCACATGATGGTCCAATAAATACATTATCTCCTATACTAATTTTAGCACCGTCCATAAAATAACAATTACTATTAATAAATACATTTTTACCTAAAATTATCTTATTTCCATAATCACAAATAAAAGGACTCAATAACTCTAAATTATCAGGTTGATAACCTAATAATTTATTAATAATATCATTTCTTTTTTCTAAATTACTTGGTCTTATTTGATTTAACTCAAAACATAAATCTTTAGCCTGCAATCTTTGTTTAACTAATTCTTGATCAGTGGCATCATACCACTTACCTTGTAACATCTTTTCTCTTTCATCCATTTATAATTACCACCTTATTAATTACTCAGTTCTTAAAGCAGTCACTGGGTCTTTTTTAGCTGCTTTTTTAGATGGAATGATTCCTCCTAATAAAGTCAATAATACACTTAAAATAATTAAAATAACAACACTTACTAAAGGAAGAACTGCATTAACATCTGTAGAACCAACTAAACTATAAATAATTTGATTAGTAGGAATCAACATAATTAAACAAATAATAATTCCTAAAACTCCTGAATATAGTCCAATAATAAATGTTTCAGCATTGAATACTTGAGAAATATTTCTTTTTGAAGCCCCAATCGCACGTAAAACACCGATTTCTTTTGTTCTTTCTAATACTGAAATATAAGTAATAATTCCAATCATAATCGATGATACTACTAATGATACCCCTACAAAAGCAATTAAAACATAAGAAATAACATTAATAATTGTTGTAACCGAAGACATCAATAGCCCTACATAATCAGTATACATAATTTGATTTTCTTTAGTAGCTGTTTCATTATAATCTTCAATACATCTTGAAATCTCATCTTTATCTTCAAAACTATCGGTATAAATATTTATTGCACTAGGTGCATCATAATTTATTAAACCAAACATTTCCATATTTTCATCATATGTTCCCGTTGAAATATATGAATTATAAATCTCCAATAGTACTTCATTATCTGGTTTTTTTAAATAATTGTCTAATAAAGTCGCTAATTGAACTTCACTCATATTTTGAAAATTTGTATTTCCATTAGGTGAAGCCATTAAAATTTCTTGACAAAATCTAGCTTTTTCAGATATTCCTAAATTAGATAAATATTTTTTTGTATCTTCAATTCGAGCACTATCATCACTTGGAGAAAAAGTCATTCCATTAGTTATATTTATTTCTTTACTTTCCTCTTGTGCTTTAACAACATCACTATTATTAGTATAATCAATAATATAATCAGTCAACGCTTTTGTATAACCAATATTTCGATTAATCAATGTACTTGTATCATCATTATCAGGTCGAACAACTCCAGTTATTTTAAGTTTAACAGCATCATCTAAAAGACTTTCCATTTTTGTCATATCATCTTTAATACTACTATATAGTCCATTTTCATTTTTGATATAAGTAGCACTATCTGGAATCAAATAAAACTCTTTTGAACAAACATCCTCATAGCTCCATTTTTGATTTTCAAAACTTACAGTTTCGCCATTATTTATTTTATTCATTACATCTTTATATTCACTTGCTGGTAAAATTCCTAATTAATATAACACCGTTGATGATATTTCATTATTTTTATCCAATATTAAAACAACTTCATCATATTTATTTGGCCATTTACCATATATTACATCATAATTATCTTTTAAAACATTACTAACACTACTATCTTTTTTACCAGACATCAATTCTTGAAAATTAGATCTAGTAGGATTAGTCATCATTGATGAATTATCATTACTATTATCATCTAAAGTACTTCCGTCAGTATTAACTAATTCACCATTAGGATCTTTAGTATAAACACCAAATTTAGTATCATAAGTATAAACTATCCCATTTTCTCCTACAAGTTTATTAATTTCACTTTTGGGATCATCTACATATTTTTTAAATTCTGTTAGATTATTTTCAGTAATGTTTGTTGTCATCGTTGAAGCCATTTCTAAATCACTTGAATTTGAATACACACCATCTTTTTTATGATCAACATCATCACTCACTAAACTCTGATTTCCCCCATAACAGACGTTAAATCAATTGTTTTAGCTTCAATTGAAACAAGATAAGAAGACATTGTATCCTTTTGTATATCGCTAATATAATTACTTACTCCATTAGAAAGAGATAAAATTAACGCAATTCCAATTATTCCAATCGACCCGGCAAAAGAAGTCAATAACGTTCGTGCCTTTTTAGTTTTTAAGTTATTAAAACTTAAAACTAATGCCGTCAAAAACGACATCGAAGATTTACCCATGTTTTTATACTTAACTTCCGGTAAATCCTTTTCATCAAGATTATAAGGATTTGTATCTCCAATAATTTTTCCATCTTTAACCTGAACAATACGACTTGCATAACTTTTAGCTAATTCAGGATTATGGGTAACCATTACGACCAAACGATCTTTAGCAACTTCTTTTAATAAATCCATTACTTGAACACTTGTTTCACTATCTAATGCCCCTGTTGGTTCATCGGCAAGCAATATATCTGGATCATTAACTAAAGCTCGGGCAATAGCAACTCGTTGCATCTAACCTCCTGAAAGTTGACTTGGTTTTTTTATCAATATGCTTTTCCAAACCAACTTGTTTTAAAGCATCAATTGCTCGTTGTTTACGTTCACTTTTAGATACTCCAGAAATTGTTAATGCCAGTTCAACATTGGCAAGAATACTTAAGTGCATAATTAAATTGTAACTTTGAAAAACAAAACCGATTGTATGATTACGATATGAATCGCAATCACGATCTTTATATTGTTTTGTTGAAATGCCATTAATAATCAAATCACCACTATCATAGCGATCTAAACCACCAATAATATTCAACAAAGTTGTTTTTCCAGAACCACTCGGCCCTAAAATTGCTACAAATTCGCTATCACGAAAATTTAAACTAATATTATCTAAAGCAACTTGTTTTAAATCACCAGTAATATATTGTTTTGTAATATTTTTAATTTTAAGCATCTTATTTACCACCTCTTATTTGCCATATTTTATATTCTTTAAATTAACTTATTATGTATTACTTATTAGATTATAGTTAAAATATATTTTAATTATAATTATTCATCATACTTTTTAAGTATTTTATTATATTTTTTTATTCTTTTATAATAAAATTAAGAAGCTAACTATGAAAAACTATTATGAAACTAATTCTAAATTTATTGAACGTTTTTAAAACTTTACTTTTAATGAAGTTGTTAATAAAAAGGACAAACATTTGATGATAACACTTACTATATGGTAATTATTTCTATATTGCTTAGATATCAAGGAATTAATGAGTATAAACTAATTTTGCTACATGCTCTTGATGCTGAATTAAGCCCTGTAATGATAAAAAAATTAATATATCAGACAGCTGATTATTTAAGAATTGCTCATATGTTTCCTTTTTTAGATACCATAAAAGATATTTTAACTAAACGTGATATTAAACTCCCATTAGAAAATGTGGTAACAACTATCTTAGAAAAAGTAATTAAAGCTCAAACAACTATTTTTGGTGAACATATAAAAGAAACAAAAATTGGATATATTAACTGTTAGTTAGTCGCCAATTATTTAGGTGACTTTTATACATATATAGGTTTAAATTTAACACAACGAAAAATAATTTTTTGTTTTTTAGCTACACAAGGAGAGTACTCCCTTCAATTAATTGCCCACGCCAAAAGAAATATAAGTTTAAAAGATGGTAAAAACTTCTTGATTAGAATTGTATTTCAATATCTTTCTTATATTGTCTACCCTTGTAGTTTAAATACAATTGCTTGTATTAATAAAGCTACTGAATAATATTTAAACATTAATAATAAAAAAGGACTGTAAAAATAATCATAAATATCTTTTATTACTGCCCTTCTTATTTTTTATACTTTTTAATTAATCTTTGATAATAAAATAATTGTTTCTGTATGAAGTGTGTGTGGAAACATATCAAATGGATATAAAACATTCCCCTGGTAACCTAATTTAGAAAAATATTTTATATCTCTAACTTGAGTAGTTGGACCACATGATACATAAACTACTTTTTTAGGATTTAAAACCTTGATGGCATCCATAAATTCTTTAGCACTACCACTACGTGGGGGATCCATAATAACACAATCAACACGTTGTTTAGTCTTTGCTAGTTCAACCATAAAATTCGATGCATCATCATTTACAAATCTAATATTCTCTATTTTATTCATTCTTGCATTATTATTAGCATCTTTTATGGCATCTTGATTAAGTTCTACTCCAATAACCTCTTTAGCTTTTTTAGCTGCAACCATCCCGATTGTTCCAATTCCACAATAAGCATCAATTACTATTTCATTACCCTTTAATTCCAATAAATCAATTGCTTTATTATATAAAGCTTGACACTGTTCATGATTTATCTGATAAAAAGATTTCGGTGAAATCTTAAAAGTCAAGCCACACAATTCATCAACAATAAACCCTTTACCATATAAAACCTTTTCCTCATTACCTAAAACAATACTTGTCTTTCTTTTATTAACATTTAAAACAACTGTTTTAATACTTGGAAAGCTCTTAACTAACTCATTACAAAAATTCTTTGATCCTTTAAATACATTATCATTACAAACTAATACGATCATTGTTTGGTCTTTAACAATTGCACGACGAATTAAAACATGACGCAATAATCCCCGTTGACGTTTTTCATCATAAATACTTACTCGATATCTTTTTAATAAACTTTGAATTTTCTTTATAATTAAATCACTAACTTCTTCATGTAATAAACATCGATTATAAGGAATAATACGATGACTATTTTCTTCATAAAAACCAAATTCATACTTTTGGTTAAAAGCAACAATAATTTTATTACGATATTCATATGGATATTGCATTCCTTTGATTTTTTCTATCTTATACATATTTAAATTATTATTTTTCAACAAATCTTTACAATAATTTGTTTTAATTTCTAATTGTTGATTATATGCAACATTAATATATTTACAACTTCCACATTTTTTTTCAATTAAACATTTCATTTTATCACCGCCATCAGTATATCATAAATATATTTATATCGACATAATAAAAAAGATTATTTTCATAATCTTTTTTATACAACAACTTTTTCTTTTGTAATAGTTTTTTCATTTGGATTTTTATATGTCGGTACTAATTCTTTTACAAATGATCTGATATCTTCTACTTCTTCATATGCATCTTCTTTTAGATCTTTTAATCTTTCAAAGAATATCTCTTCATTCATTTCAATTGGTTTTCCTATATGGATAAGCTTATTTGGCGTTTCCTGTAATCCTTCTTCTTTCATTAACAGCTCTTCATACAGCTTTTCTCCTGGTCTTAATCCCGTATATTCTATCTTGATATCTACATCTGGTTTAAATCCTGATAGCTTAATTAGATTTCTTGCCATATCAGCTATTTTTACCGGTTTTCCCATATCCAAGATGAAGATTTCTCCTCCTTTTGCATATGCTCCTGCCTGTAATACTAGTGATACTGCTTCGGGTATCGTCATAAAATAACGAATGATATCAGGATGCGTTACAGTTACTGGTCCTCCTGCTTTGATTTGCTTTTTAAATAATGGGATTACTGATCCATTTGAACCTAATACATTTCCAAATCTTACAGCAACAAATTCTGTCTTTGATTTTTTATTGTATGACTGTACAATCATCTCACAGATTCTCTTTGTTGCTCCCATGACATTTGTTGGATTGACTGCTTTATCTGTAGAAATTAAAATAAAGCGTTTTGTGTTGTATTTATCGGCAGCTTTTACTACATTCAAGGTTCCAAAAACATTATTTTTTACTGCTTCATTTGGTGAATCTTCCATCAGCGGTACATGTTTATGAGCTGCTGCATGATAAACGATATCTGGTTTAAAGCGTTCGAATAATGAATCCACTCTTTTTGAGTTTCTTACTGATGCTATCATTACTTCTAAATTTAAATCATGATATTTTTCTTTAAGTTCTAACTGAATATCATAAGCATTATTTTCATAGATATCGACAATGATCAGCTGTTTTGGCTTGCTTGCAGCAATCTGACGGCATAGCTCGCTACCAATTGATCCGCCTCCACCGGTTACCATAACTACTTTATCTGTTACATAACCCATGATATCTTCTAGATTAACTTCAATTGGATCACGTCCCAGTAAGTCTAAAACATCTACTTCCTTAAAATCAGAAATATGTATATTGCCATTTAACAGTTCATACATACCTGGTAATTTTTTAATCAAACATTTTGTTTCCTTACAGATATTCAAAACATCTGCCAGCTCTTTTTTATCAGCTGAAGGAATAGCTACTAAAATTTCTTCAATGCCAAATTTTTCAACAGCCTCTTCAATTTTATCTCTTCCACCATAGACTGTAACTCCATGAACACTTCTGCCTTGCTTATTAAAGTCATCATCAATAAAACACATCACTTGTTTATATACCTGTTTAGAATTGATGATTTCACGATAAATCTTTTCTCCAGCTAATCCGGCACCAATGATCATAACTTTTTGCAGATCTTTATCTTCTTTATTATCAATATTAAAACCGATCTTACTGTGCTTTAATCTAAGTAAACGATATAAAAAACGTTCTCCACCTAAAAACATTGTTAAAAGCATAAAATAAATAAAATAACAGCTTCTAGGTAATCCATTAGCGCTAATTTCAAATAAAATAACATTTGCTAAACTGTCAACAATTGTCGCTAGAACAATATTTTTAAGTTCAATGATTGAAGCAAACTGCCATAAGCTATGATAAAGTCTAAAATACCAGAAGATTGCGATGGCAATAACTATTATTGGTAATAACATTATTAATAATTGATCCAAGTAACGGGTTGGAATAGGTCCATTAAATCTAAGTAACAATGCCCCATATAAAGAAAATATTACGCATAAAATATCAGTTATTATTAATATTATTCTTCTAAAACTCAACTGTTTTTTTTCATTTGTTGAACTCATCTATCAATCTCTCCCTCATCAGTCATATTTACCCCTTATTACATCTATTTATCGATATAATATCTCAAAAACATATTTATTATTATAAATTTCTAATAATAAATCAAGTCTTTTATACATTAAATTTACTTTTTAGATAAAACCAGAAATAATTGACTATTTCTTGATTTTTTACTTATTATTCCTTGCATTTAGTTCATTTATAGAGCATAATAGACGATGAGACATTTTATTTTAGGAGGACTTATGGATAAAACTGAATTAAATGATGAGGTGCAAATAGACTTATCAGAATTATTTAAATTAATTAAAAAACATTTAAAATCAATTGTTATATTTATGCTAATTGGAGCAATTTTAGTTGGAGCATATACAGCTTTTATGGTAGATAAAAAATATTCATCACAAGGAACTATATTATTAAAAGCTGAGGTAGTAGATGGTGCAATTGATAACAATCAATTAAATTCTAATGAATCGATGATTGCAAATTACATCAAATTGTTACAAGGAAATAACATTCAAGATAAGATTGCCAAAAACTTAGATATATCATCTAATTTAGTAAGTAGTGCTTTACATGTTTCAAATACTGAAGAAACACAAATAATTGAAATAAGCGCTACCACAACTGATCCTGGATTATCTAAAAGAATTGTAGATGAAACAATTAGTGTTTTTACAGAAACAGTAAAAGAGATATTAGATGTTTCTAATATAATTATAGTTGATAATGCTGAAATCAACACTACTCCAGTTTCACCAAACATTCAAAAAAATATGGTTTTAGGTGCAATTGCGGGAATAGTAATTTCTTTAGGTTATATATTATTAACTTATTTATTAGATAGTAAAATTAAAAATGCTGATGTTGCTGAACAAATTTTAAATTTACCTGTATTAGGAATAGTTCCATATTTTGAGGATCAATAATGGAATTAATTGATATCCATAGTCATTACGCATGGGATATTGATGATGGTATTGCAAACTTAAACGATGCCAAAGAAGCATTAGCAAAAGCAAAAGAGCAAAATATAAAAAAAATCGTTGTGACGCCACATATTATTCCAGGCACAACCAATGATCTTACTTTAATTAAACAAAGAATTAATGATTTTATTAAATTAGCTAAAGAATATGGAATTATTGGATACTCTGGTAGTGAAGTTATGCTTAATGATGAGTGTTTAATTAGTTTACAAAATGACTTAATCATTCCTATCAATAATGGCCCATATGTACTTGTCGAATTTAATTTAGCAAGAAAAATAACCGACGATTGTCAGGATTATTTATATGAATATTCATTAAAGCATAAATTAGTTATCGCCCATGTTGAAAGATATTTTTATAAAGATTTAAATTTATCAATGATTCGTTCATGGATAGAACATGGTTATATTATCCAAGTAAATAGTTCTAGTTTTCTCGGTGAAAATGGCAGCAAAATTAAAAAAAATGCTTATAAATTATTAGAAAATGGATTAATTCATGTTATTGCTAACGATACTCATCGGGCATCTAGACATCGTTTTCCAAATTTACAAGATACATATGAATTATTATCTAAAAGATATGAGGAAAAAAATATTAGACAATTAATATATGATAATCCACTTGCCATTATTAATGGTAAAGAGGTTTTACCAGTACAAGTAAAAAAATTATCATTATTTAAAAGGAGAAAATAAATGTTTAAGAAAAAAACAAAAAACGTAAATAATTCCACACTGTTAATAACCAATCCCAATCAAAAAAATAGTCGTGTTGATTACAAAGAAATTTATCGTCATATACGTACAAATATTGAATATTCGGCAGTTGGACAAGATATTAAAGTAGTCAACATTACATCTGCAGCTCCATCTGAATCTAAAAGTACTACTTCTTTGAATCTAGCGATGATTTATGCTGCTAAATATCCTAAGGTTTTACTTATTGATGCAGACTTAAAAAAACCTGTATTACACAAATATCTTAAGCTTTCTAATACCAACGGTCTTACTAATGCTTTGATAGATTATGATAAAAATAATCAGATCAACCAATCATATTTTCAAAAGATAACCGATAAATCTTTTGTTGGGGAATTAAGTGTTTTAACATCAGGAATCAAAGTACCTAATCCTTCAGAATTGTTAAGTAAACCAATTTTTGAAGAATTTATTAAAAAATTAAAGGATATGTTTGATTTCATTATCATTGACTGTCCACCAATCATGGTAGTTAGTGATGCTATTCCAATTGGAAATGTTGTAGATGGAACTATATTTGTATGTTCCTCTAAATCTACTAATCGTAAAGATGCAAAATCAGCAATTGAAATATTACAGAAAAACAATGTACACATAATTGGCACAGTATTAACACAAGTTGAAGATGATGGCATGAATTCTAAATATTATTATTACTATTATTAAAATAAAATGAGTCAAAAGAAAAATAATATACTTTTTGCCATCACTGTAATAATTTTATGTGTTTTAATTGTTATAATACTTTCTTACGATCGAAATAAAACTAAAAATTTTGTTAGTAAATTCGATGAAAGTGATAAAGTAACTGAAGTTGAAAAAGAAAATTCTCAAAAAAATGAAGAAAAAGAAAATGAAAATAAAACTGATGAAAGTAAACAAATCACCCAAATTCCTACTATCTATTGTGTTGGAGATAGTACAACAATTGGTAGTGAAAATCAAAATAATTCATATGTAACATATTTAGCACAGTCATTAAATTCTAATATTAAAGTAATTGGAGACAAAAAGCTAACTAGTTCTGCTTTATTAGTTAAATTAGGAGTTACACCTGTTTATGTAGATAAATTATCTATTCCAAGTACTACTACACCTACACCAATTGTTTTTTTAGATAGTAATGGTAAAGCTAATAATGATTTATTAAAATGTCAAGGTTCAATTGAAAAAGTTACTATTAATGGAATTGAAGGTACAATTACTTATCAATATAAAGGAAATACACTTTTATTTACTAGAAATGAACCAGGTGAAGCATCTACTGTAAACTCACCAACATTAATACAAATTAATAAAGATATTGAGTCTGATAGTATTTTGATACTTTATACTGGGGCTTATGAAGAAAGTATCCGTGGTAGTTTAGCTAACTATCAAAATCAAATTATTAGTGCTTTTAATACTAATAAATATATCGTTGTTTCATTGACTCAAGATAATCGAAATGAAACAAATCAAGCTTTAAAAAATACTCATGGCGATCATTTTTTAGATTTTAAAAATTATTTACTAACTAGCGGATTAAATGATCTTGGTATCCAACCTACACCAGCAGATCAACAAAATATTGCTCAAAATAAAATACCTGATAGTTTAAAAACAGATAATATCAACGGAAATGATAAATATAGCCAATTATTATCTAATCAAATAATTAAAAAATTAACTGAAATGCAATATATAAAATAGCAAAATATTAAATTATTGCATATAATACTTGTTATTTGTAAAAAAAAAGCATATCATTAATATGAGAACTCAATGATAAAAGGAGGAATATAAATGAAAAAAAGAATTTGCTCATTACTTGTGGCTTGTTTTCTAGTAATATCAACTACATCTTCATTATGGGCAATAGGAAATTTAAATGATAACGAAAAAGAAGTTTTAACTGCATTAAAATCAACAGTAGAAGTTGATGGTTCAACTGTCGGTTTACAAGCAGCTGATATTAATACTGCAGAAAATTACATGATGCAAGATGGTTTTGATTTAACATCAGAACAAAAAAATATTATCATCAATAATATTGAAGCAACTAAATCTTATTTAGTTACTAATCATATTAAAGATTTTAGTACTATTACAAGACAACAAGCATATGATATTTTAGAATTTTTACAAGCTGCAGCAAATGCAATTGGATTAACTGTTAAACTTAATGGGGACGATAGAACTATTTCATTCTATGATGGTGATAAACTTATTTATACAACTACTCAAGTTATAAAAAGAACTGGTTATGATATGACTCAAACAGTAGTCCTTGCATCAGGTTTAGTTATTATTTTATTGGGTACAGGATATTATGCAAAAAGAAAACATTTATTTTGTAAATAATGAAATTACATCATAAACAACGTAAAATAATGGCACTAATATTAGTGCCATTATCTTTTACATTTATCTGTTATTTAGCATTATATCTGTTAATAAGTCCTGTAATTGACCCTTTAATATCTATTTATAGTTTGATTGCTAGCGATTATGCTCCTCAATTAAATGATGAAACTTCTCAAAATTTATATACAAACAAATTAGTTGCTTCTGATGTTATTAAAGCTTCACAAATCATTCAACCAAATTTTGGAGATATGTTTGGAAAACTTTCAATTGATTCGGTAAATATTAAAGTAAATTTGTATTATGGTGATGGTCGAGAACAATTAAGACATGGGGTGGGATTATTCACCGGATCTTTTTTACCTGGATTTAATCGAACAATTTTAATTGCCGGACATTCAATCCCCTATTTTGAACCTTTAGGTAGCATTAAAATTGGAGATATTATTAATATTTCTACCCACTATGGAGATTTTCAATACAAAATAACAAATACAAAAATTGCTGATGCCGATGATAGTTCAAATTATGATTTGAAACAAGAAAAAAAAGAACAATTAATTTTATATACATGTTACCCATTTGAATTAATTGGTTATAAATCTCAACGACTATTTGTTTATGCTGATAAAATAAGTGGACCAACTATAATGGAGGGACAATAATATGCATAAAAAAGACACGCGTAAATCTGTAGCTTATATAATATCGTTATTATTAACAATTTTTATTAGTTTATCCATTGTTTTAACAATTACTAATTTCACTATTTTTAATGAAAATTATTTATTTTCTAAAATGGAAAGTGTTAATTTTTATCAAGAAGCTATTACTAATTTAAATAAACAAATTCAACAAGAAACACAATCAACTGGCTTTCCAATTGAAATGTTTGAAAATTATATTGATAAAAACTCAGCTGAAGATATCATAACAAACCATTTAAAAGATGCATTGTTGTATGGTAAAACAAAAATTGATACATCTAAATTTGAAGAAAAACTTTCTAATGATATTGATAATTATCTTAAATCAGCAAATATTATTATTAATAACGAAGAAGAAACAGCTATTTCAATTTTAAAAACAAATTTAATTGATTATTATGAAACATATTTAACATTTCCATATTTAAATGTATATATTGATGTAGTTGATAACTTTCATTCTTTTTATCATGTTATTGTAGTGATTTTAATTTTATTGATATTACTTTCTGGATTCATTTTATACCATTTATTTAGTCATTATCGTGGTAGACGTAGATATTTTGCTTATTCTCTAATAAGCTCTGGATTAATATGCTTTATTTTACCAATGATTATTTATTTTGGTAATTTTATCAATAAAATCAGCTTATCTCCTCAATATTTCTATAATTTTATTACTAGTACAATTAACACATATTTGTTAATCTATATTATCACTGGGCTAGTCATAATTGCATTAGGGGTAATTTGTGCATATATAAAAATAGAAAAATCTTAATCCTCCTTGTGGAGGATTTTTAATAAAATAAATACTTCTATTAAAAAAAATAACTATCAAAGAACAATCTTTAATAGTTATTTTTATTTTTAATTATTTTCTTAAACCTAAGCTTTCGCATAATGCAGAATATCTTTCGATATCTTTATTTCTTAAATATTTTAATAAATCTCTTCTACGTCCAACTTTCTTTAACAACCCTCTATTAGAATGTTTATCTTTTGGATGTTGTTTAAAGTGATCATTTAATTTGTTGATATCTGCAGTTAATACTGCGATTTGTACTTCTGGAGAACCTGTATCTCCTTCTTTAGTAGCATATTTTTGCATAATAGCTGTTTTTTCTGCTTTTGTTAACATTTTTTTATCCTCCTCAAATTTAACTTAGCTAACCCCAAGCTATACGTTGAGTCTTCGTATATCCTAGATGTTGCCGCATTAAATATTTTATCAAATAATCCTTTAAAGTCAAGCTATTTATCGAACAAAAATATAATTTTGTTCATTCGACATCTCTTCATTAAAAATATATCCTAACTCATTAAAATTTTTTACTTGTTCAAAAGAGTCCACTTTATTTTTTATCAAATAACGTGTCATTTGACCCCTTGCCTTTTTTACATAAACACCAACTTCCTGGTATCCATTAGCTTTTTTCTCCATAAAATAACATTTTACATATTTAACATCATCCGTTAAATATTTTTTTATAATTCTAGTATATTGTTTTGCACCTAAATCAAGAATTTCTTTATCTTCTTTGATTAATTCTAAATAAATTTTATCACTCCAAAATTCATATAAACTATGATACCCGTCGACCTCTAATTTATCATTTAACTCTAAACGATACGGTACTACACCATCAAACGGCCTTAAAATACCATAAAATCCTGATAAAATTCTTAAATATCTTTTAGCAAATTGATAATCATCATCACTCAAAATATGCGGAGCCATTTGTTCATATTGAATCCCCTTATATGCAAACATCGCAGGTATTAGATTATGATTTAAATTCATTGCTTGATAATTATCATATGCTTCTTTAGCAATTTTATCATTACATTTTAATAATCTTTTTACTTCATTTAAAGTTAGTGTTTTTAACTTATTTAAAATAATTTCACTTTCTTTTATATATATTGGCTTATTTATTACCTCGAAATAATCAATTTCTTCATTCATTCTTTTTGCTGGTGTTATTATAATTTTCATAGTTTCACCTATAGTGCTCATTTAAATAATATCTAACTTTATTTTGGGTTCTATTTCTATACTCAATTGCTTTTAAAGGACAACTACTAATACAAGCCATACACTGTGTACATCTATCATTCCATTTAGGCTTTTCATCTACAAATTCAATATTATTCAGTGGACATATTTTTTTACACCTAGTACAACCATTACAATTTTCTTTTACCGAAAAACCATCACTTTTAACAAATACTAAATAAAAAACATAATTAGCAAGTGAACTAACAATTTTATCAATTAGCGTACATTTTTCATCATCTAATTTATTCTTTCCTTTAATATTTTCTGCTATTAACAAAGAAGGTTTTATTGCCTGAGAAATAATTTTTTTAGCTTCATTACTACTAGGAGCCTTAAACAATGTAATGAAATTTTCAGGCATGATAATTCCTTTAACCCCCATATATATTAAGCCTATACTATCACATAATTTTTTTACATATTTTTTTGCATTGCCTATACTACTACCACATGTTAAAACAAAATAAAACATCTTATTTCCATCAAAAATACTCTTACTAATAAATTCTTCAACAACTCTAGGAATTCTCCAAGCATATGTTGGACATACAATAACATAAGGATCTGTACTTTCAAAAACACCTTTTTGACCATTTTTCAAATGATCATTAATACAAACAATTTCATCATTCAAAACAGAATTAATGACTTCACCAATATACCTGCTATTTCCAGTACCACTAAAATACAAAATCATTTTTCTCCTCCAATAACTTTATATAATCTAAAAATCTGTTCAACTGTATTACTCATATTTTTATAAGCAATTTGTTTATCCATCGCTTGTTGTAAACTTATTACCTCATTCAAAATTGAAAAAAATGCATCTATTCCCTTTTCATTACATACCTTTGCTTCACTAGAAACACTACCACAAATTGCAATAACTGGTAATTGATATTTTTTTGCAAGTTTAGCAATACCAATCGGTACTTTACCCATAGCACTTTGAAAATCTAAACGACCCTCTCCTGTTATAATTAAATCAGCATCTTTAAAATCATCTTTTAACTCTATTTCACTAATAACTAAATCTATCCCAGATTGTAATTTTGCATTTAAATATGCATGAAAAGCAAATCCTAAGCCACCTGCAGCCCCGACACCTGGATAATTTTCATCAGCATTAATATATTTTTGCTTAGATAATAAAGCATAGTTCAACATCCATTTATCCATTTGTTTAATTAATTGCTTACTAGCACCTTTTTGTAAAGCAAATACTTCACTTGCTCCATTTTTACCACATAATGGATTGTTTACATCACAAGCTATCATAAATTCACATCTTTTTATTATTTCCGGAACGTTCGTATCATCAATTATTTTTAATTGACTTAGACCTTTAGCACCAAATTCAACTGGCTTATTATTTATATTAGTCATTCTATAACCCAGTGCCTGAAGCATTCCAATACCTCCATCATTAGTAGCACTGCCCCCAATTCCAATAATAAAGCGATAATACCCTTGATCAATTGCATCTAATATTATTTGTCCTAATCCATATGTTGTCGTATTTAATGGGTTACGATCTTTGGGCTCAACTAAAGTTAAGCCCGCTACTTTAGCCATTTCAATAACTGCTAATTTTCTTGAAGCAATTAATCCATAATTACATTCAATAACTTTGCCTAAAGGATCAAAAGCCTTAACTGTACGAATTTCACCACCCATTTGACTTACCAGCGTCTCTATTAATCCTTCACCACCATCAGACATAGATTTAATGACAATATCACTATCAGGAAATATACGTCTAATTCCCTCTGCAATTGCTTTACCAGCTTCATTAGATGTTAAACTTCCTTTAAACGAATCCATTGCAACAACAAATTTCATTATTCCACCTTCCTAAAATTATAATACTCACTAACTACCATCCATCATTTAAGCAAGCCTATTCACTTTTACAAAAGAAATATCATCTTTTTTACCAAATTCAATCTTATTCAATAACAATAAAAAGAAGAACAAAGTCTTCTTACAACAATTTTAATAAATCTAATGGATGATTAAAAACATATGTTGGATCATCAATTCCATCATTTGATACGCTTCCCCATGTAGCATATCCAAAATCAACACCTGCATTTTTTGCAGCTAAATAATCATTAATTGAATCCCCAATAAAAATAGCTTTTTCAGGTTTTATTGAAATTTTATCTAAACACTTAAAAATAGGTTCTGGATCAGGCTTATGCCTTTCTGTATCATCAGCTAAAATAGCCACTTTAAAGTATTTATCAATTCCCTTTTCAACTACATCAATTTGATATTGAGCCACCATTTTTGAAGAAACAATTGCTTGAATAACGTTTCCATCAAACTTTTCAAAAACATTCTCAAATCCGTCATATAATTTAGCACCATGTTCATATTCATTAACATATTTAACCCATCTTGCATAAGTTTTTTCAATATCTTTTATCTTTAAGTCTGCCATTATTTTTAAACCAGGAGATCCTGCATATTTTAAAAGTTCTTCATAAGTAACCTGTTTACCTGTCTCTTCTTCAATGATTTTCATTAATGGAACTATATTCATTTCTAAAGTATCTAAAATAGTTCCATCAATATCATAAATTATTGCTTGATATTTTTTCATTACATACCCTCCAATTAATAGTATTCTATCATATTTCTACTATTAGTTCCAAATGTAAACATATAAAAAGTACAATTTCTAATATCAAACTAATAATTCTACTTTTATAATAAAGATTTAACCTCTTTTATCCTTGATAATGCATATCCTAATGCTTTTACTGTTTGTAAGTCTATGTTGCTTTTCATCTTCATATACATTAGTTACTGCCTTTAAGTTATTTACCTTGTCAATGAATGTTTTTATAACTGTTTTATTTATATTTGTATTAATTTTTTCTAATTAACGATAAATTACTATATCTTCATTAAGCATAGTAAATTATTTTGTTATTTCATGATCCTTATCCCTTTTAAATTTTATTTTGAAATATAAATAAGATTAATTTCTTTTCATCGATAATTATTTTTAATCCAGCTATTCTTTTTTAATGATGTTAAAATCTTTTCATAAAAAAGCTGGAGCAGTCGGTAATAATAAATCATGCTTTATATCACAAAAAAAATAGGAGCATTTTTACTCCTATAAATTATTTTCATTTTTTAATAATTTTACTAAACGCTCAGTAACCACTTCTAAAGAATCATCATTAATAAGATGAAAATCACAAGCATCAAGATATAATTGATACCTTTGATCATATAATTTATCTAATTTATCACTACCCTCTTTCAATAATGGACGTGACGAAATATCAACATCTTCTTTTATATTATTAAGTGGTCGATCAATAAAGACAATAATACCATTTTTCTTTAAATATTTTATATTCAATGGATTTAAAACAATTCCGCCCCCTGTCGAAATAATATATCCATTTAAATTAGCTATTTCCTTACATACATTTGTCTCATTTTCTCTAAAGTAATCTTCGCCAATTACAAACATATCATCAATCGTTTGATGATATTTATTAACTATATATTCATCAGTATCAATCACTAATTTACTAATTCTTTTCCCAAGTAATTTAGAAATAGTTGTCTTACCACAACCCATCATTCCAATTAAAACAATATTTTTCATAATTCCTTATGCATGACAATAATTTCCTAACACTCTTAATGTTAAACAATTAGTTTTTAATTGTTCTAGTGCTATTTTTACATTATTATCATTTAAATTTCCTTCAAAATCAATATAAAAATAATATTGCCAAGGTTTATCTTTGATTGGGCGTGATTCAATTCGTGATAAATTTATTTGATGATCTTTAATAACTTTTAAAATTGAACTAAGTGATCCTACTTTATGTTGTAATGTAAAAACAATACTAACACAATTACTGTTATTTCGATTTTCTAATTGTTTACCAATAATTATAAATCTTGTATTATTACTTTCTACATTATGAATATTTTCTTTGATTACTTCTAAATCATATAATTTTGCTGCTATTTTAGAAGCTATAGCCCCTAAATGCTTGTCATTTTTCTCACTAATATATTTAGCAGCAGCAGCCGTATTTGAATAATTATAAGCTTTAATTTTAGGATGAGCACTTAAAAACTTAGATGATTGCTGTAAACCTTGTTCATGACTATATAAACAAGTAATATCCTCTAGCTTAGCCCCTTTAATTCCTAATAGATTTTGCGTGATTTTGATACTATGTTCACCAACAATATAAAAACCATATTCTCTTAATAAATCATAATTATCATTAATTGCTCCAGTCGAAGAATTCTCTAGTGGAACAACACCATAATCAATTTCGTCATTTTTTAAAGCCTCATAAACATCTTGAAAATGTTCATAATTAATATTATCAACAGCTTCAAAACACTCTAATAGTGCTTGATGAGCAAAAGCGCCTGGAACTCCAGCATAACCGACTTTAATATTTTCAGTCTTTTCTTTTGCTAATTTATATGAGTGTGCTAGGGGAATAAATGTTGCCTGATAACTTTTTCCAATATCCATAATATCTTGAACAAAGTTGTGAGCATATGCTTGTAAAGATGAATCATTTAAACGTTTAACGTTTTTTTCAATAACATCTTTTTCTCGTTCTGGTTGGAATATTTGCATATTATTAGCCAATTTATAAGTAACAACTTCTTTACTTATTTTCATTCTTTGTTCAAATAATTTAATTAATTGTTGATCTATTTCATCAATTTCTTTTCGACATTCATTTAAATCTTTCATAATTACCTCACTAAATCAAGAATTGTCAATGCTGCCATTGCTTCAACTACAACTGTTGCTCTAAAAACAATACATGGATCATGGCGTCCATGAATTTCTAATGTAGCATTTTGATGATGTTTTATATCTACTGTTTCTTGTACTTTAGAAATTGATGGAGTCGGCTTAATTCCAACATTAAAAACAATTGGCATTCCATTACTAATACCCCCAATAATTCCACCATTATTATTAGTTTTAGTTTTAATAATGTCTTTATCATAATAATAACAATCATTTGCTTCACTACCAAACAACTCACTAATTTTATCATTACCAAAAGCAACTGACTTCACTGCTGGAATCGAAAATAACAAACTAGATAAATGACTTTCAATTGAATCAAAGAACGGATCACCTAAACCAGCTTTTAACCCAATTACAGCACATTCAATTTTACCCCCAACTGAATCTTGATTCATTCTTGCTTCATCAATTGTTTTTACAAACTGATCATAAATATCTTTATTTAAAACCGGATACTGTTGCTTACTTAAATAACTTAGCGTTTCATTTGATAAACTCATATCAAAATACTCATCATAAATATCTTTAATACTTAAAATATGAGCTCCAACATAGATTCCCTGTTTAGCAAGAATTTGTTTAGCGATTGCACCAGCAAAAACAATTGGTGCTGTGATTCTTCCAGAAAAATGACCACCACCACGAACATCATTAAACCCCTGATATTTAACAAAAGCTGGATAATCACTATGACCAGGTCGCATTTTTTCTTTTAATAATGAATAATCTTTAGAATGCTGATCACAATTATAAATCATTCCACAAAGTGGTGCTCCGGTGGTAATACCTTCATATAGCCCACTGACCACTTCAACTTTATCAGCTTCCTTTCTTGGGGTTGACATTTTATTTTGCCCTGGAGCCCGACGTTTCATTTCACTTGCAACCTCATCCATATCAATTTTAATTCCAGCTGGAAGATTTCCTAAAACAACTCCAATTGCTTTACCATGCGATTCTCCAAAAATTGTAATTTCAATATTATTTTTCCATGTCGATGACATCAATAATTCCCCCTAATGATTTATAATCTTCCCAAAAACTTGGATATGATTTTTCAACACATTCCATATTATCAATAATAACTGGGCGTATACTTCTTGTAGCAGCAATAGCCAACATCATGGCAATACGATGATCATTATAACTAGAACAATTACCACCTATAAATTCATTGACCCCATTAATAATCATCCCTTCTGATAATTCTTTTACATTTCCTGATAATTCATTAATTTGACTACTAGTAGCAACCAGTCGATCACATTCTTTAATCCTTAACCTTTTAGCATTAATAACTTCACTTCGCCCTGTAGCTAAAGCTAACGCCACAGAAACAACAGGAATTACATCAGGACATTGACTGGCATCAACAGTTGTCGCTGATAAATTTTCACCAGTTACTTTGACTCCATCTCCAAGAACCGTGATTTTAGCCCCCATTGATTCTAAAATATCCAAAGTAGTTTTATCCCCCTGTAAAGAATCTAAATTCAAGTCTGTTAAAGTTACATCATTTCCAATCGCTCCCGCAACAAGATAAAAAGCAGCTTGAGAAAAATCAGCCTCAACCCGATAATCTTGTGCATGATATTCTTGATTTCCAATAATAATAAAGCTTTGATAATTATTATTAATGACTTTAATTCCATATTGATTTAACATTTGCAATGTTAAATCAATATACCCTTGAGATTCAAGTGGTGAAGTTATTTCAATAATTGAATCACCTTTTAAAAGCGGTAATGCAAATAGTAAACCAGTTATAAATTGTGATGAAATATTTCCAGGAATTTTATAATGATCAGGTTTAAGTTTTCCAATTACATATAAATCTAAAATATCTTTTTTATATAAATACCCAATATTTTGTCGCTCAAAAATTTCATAGAATGTATCTAGTGGTCTTTTTCCTAAATTACCACGTCCAGTAAAATGAACTTTATTTTCTTCAACAATTGAAATTGGAATCATAAATCTTAAAGTTGAACCAGATTCCTCACAATCTATCTCACAATTATTTTTAGTAAACGTTGATGTTCCATCAATAATTAAATAATCTTTATATTCTTCTATTTTTGTTCCTAATGATTGCATCGCTTTAATCGTCGCTTGAATATCTTTTGAATACTCAATATTATCAATACGACTAATTCCTTTAGCTAAACTAGCACAAATAATAGCTCGATGTGCTAATGATTTAGAAGGTGGTACTTGAACTTTGCCACTTAATTTAGTTGGTGTTATTTTTACTGCTGTCATTTTATACCCTATCCTTTTCTTTAATTAATGAAAAATCACTTTGATAAATATAACTATCACCAATTTCTTTTAATAATACTAATGATAATTTTTTATTCAAATTCTTTTTATCTAAACTAATTGCTTCAATCAAATCATCCGTTTTAGTATCACTAAAAATAGGAAGATTATATTTAAGACATATATCTTTAATTATATCACTAGTTCCATTAAATGAAAGCTGCTTTTCTTCAGCAAGCTTAGTTAATTGGACCATTCCAATTGCCACTGCTTCTCCATGAGAATATTTTTCATAACAATAATATTGTTCAATTGCATGTCCTAAAGTATGACCAAAATTCAATAAAAGACGATCACCAAAATCAAATTGATCCCGTTCTACAACATCACGCTTAATATCAACACAACGATAAATAATTTCATCAATATCTTGATACAAATCATTGAAATCATTATAACTATTTAAGCGCTCAAATAATTTTTTATTTCTAATACAGCCATATTTAATTACTTCTGCCATTCCATCATTAATAAAACGCTCTGGTAACGTTTTTAATGTATCAGGATCAATTAAAACCATCTTAGGATGATAAAAAGTTCCTATTAAATTTTTTCCTTCTGGTAAATCTACGGCTACTTTACCACCTACAGATGAATCAACTTGAGCCAAAAGTGAAGTTGGAATTTGAACAAGCTTCACCCCTCTTAAATATGTAGAAGCCACAAATCCTGCTAAATCACCAATAACACCACCACCTAAAGCAATGATCAAATCAGTTCTTGTAAGTTTGAATTTCAATAAAGATTTATATAGCGATGGTAGAATATCAAATCTTTTAGATTGTTCACCGTGAGGAACAACTACATGATCAACAACATATTCTTTTTTTAAGACATTAGTTAAACGCTCACCATAATAGCTATACACCTGATCATCTGAAATAATCATAATCTTATTACCTTGATAAATATTTTTAATATATTTATCAACATCATTTAAAATTCCTTTTTTAATATATATTGGATAACTATTATCCTTTAACGCAACTGTCAATTCCATCGCTATCTTCCTCCTATTTTATACTTTCTTTCCAACAACTTCTGCAATTTTATTAACCTGTTTTAACAATTCTTCATATTTTTCCGGTCTTAATGATTGGGGTCCATCACATAAT
>JAGZCC010000124.1 GCA_018369555.1 Thomasclavelia spiroformis | reverse complement strand
TACACTTTTTCAGCTTGCACAAATTAAAAACCAGAAGACAATATTTATTTGATATTGTTTCTGGTAAAAATATTGTCATCTTAACTTAATGACATTGGTAAATTACCTGTTTTTTATTTTTAATTATTTTCTAATTCACGAATCCATTCTTTTACGCTAGCATCACTAGGCATTCGCCAATCTCCACGTGGAGAAAGTGAGACACTACCAACTTTAGGCCCATCAGGAATACAACTTCGTTTAAACTGTTGGGTGAAAAAACGCCAATAAAATTTAGTTAACCATTTTTTTATTGTCTCATCATCGTATTTATTTTTAAAAGCTAATTTAGTTTTTCTTAATAATTTTCTTGGCTCATCACCAAAACGAATCATATGATAAATAAAGAAATCATGTAATTCATAAGGACCTACAATATCTTCAGTTTTTTGAACTATTTTATCATCTTGTTGTGGCAATAACTCAGGTGAAACGGGAGTATCTAAAACATCTTTTAAAATATTTTCTAATTCTTGACCACGATATAAACTAGATATATAATCAACTAAATAGCGAACTAGGGTTTTTGGAACTGAAACATTGACTGCATACATACTCATATGATCCCCATTATAAGTTGACCAGCCTAAAGCCACTTCAGATAAATCACCTGTCCCAATAACTAAACCACCAACTTGATTAGCCTTATTCATTAAAATTTCAGTTCTAGTGCGGGCTTGTACATTTTCATAAGTAACATCATGAATTGTTTCATCTTGTTCAATATCTCTAAATTGTATTTTTACAGATTCACTAATATCAATATCATAACTTGTAACATTTAATTCTTTCATTAATCCTAAAGCGTTATTTTTAGTTCTAGAAGTTGTTCCAAAACAAGGCATTGTAATGGCAATGATATCTTTAGGATTATAATTTAATTTTTTAAATGCCATTGTACAAACAAGTAATGCTAAAGTAGAATCCAAACCACCAGAAATACCAATTACTACTTTTTTGATATTTGTTGCTTTTAATCTTTGTATTAACCCATATGTTTGAATATCAAAAACTTCTTTACAACGTTTTTCTCTAAGTTCCAAGTTGTTTGGTACAAAAGGGTGGGGATCATAATAATATGTTGTATCTAGATCAATATTAGTTGATTCAAAATATATTGTTTCATACTCATTTTTTGATTTGAAAGTATTCATTTTAATTCTTTCACTAGCTAATTTTTTAAGATCTAAATCACCATATATTATCTCGCTATTAAATCCTTGACTCTCATTAATGATAGTACCGTTTTCACTAATAATATGATGACCACTAAATACTACGTCAGTAGTACTTTCACCGCTTCCAGCGTTACAATAAATATATCCGCAAATTAATCGTGCAGATTGTGATTTTATTAGTAAACGGCGATAGTCTTTTTTGGTTGTTATTTCATTACTAGCTGAAGGATTTAAAATTAATGTTGCACCATTTAAGGCAAGATCGATACTTGGAGCATCAGGCAACCAAAGATCTTCACAGATTTCAACGCCAAATTTAAATTCATGATTAGTTGATGAAGCAAAAATATACTTAGTACCAAATGGAATAATTTGACCATTAAAAACGACAGTAGTATTTTTTAGTGGTGCTTTTTCAAAATGTCTTGCTTCATAAAATTCTTGATAATTAGGAACATGAGTTTTAGGAACAAGACCTAATAATTTACCACTATGAATAATTGCGGCTACATTATATAAACTATTCAAATGCTGATATGGTAATCCTACTGCCACAATAATATCTTTATTAATTGTTTTTTCAATTATATTTTGTAATTGTAGCTTTGCTTCATTTAATAAACGTTCTTGATTAAATAAATCCGCACATGTATATCCAGTTAAACATAATTCGGGAAATACAATTACTTTTGCTTTGTTTTCATAAGCTTGATCAATTAATTTACAAATTTGTAAACTGTTTTTTTTAATATCTGCAATACTTGTATCAAATGAAGCTGCAGCTATACGTATATATCCGTCTTTCATTATCATTCCTCCAATGACTATATTGTACACTTTTAATTATTTGTAAACAATCTAAACTAAATATTTTATTAAAATAATTTCCTGGGAAATACAAAAAACAACAAATTATAATCTAATAAAAATGATGAGAAATTAGATAATTTATTGAAAGTGAAAATAATTTAGTTTATAATAAAAAAGATTTGGAGGATTTTTATGAGTTTTGAGATGTTATCAGATTTAGGAATAAAAAAATATACGATGTGTCGAGATGAACCTGGAAGATTTTTTGCAAGATCAATTGTAGCTGGGTTATATTTAGGAATAGCAACTATTTTATCAGTTACATTAGGTACTCTACTGTTTCAAAATAATCTAATTGCATCAAAGATAGCGGTAGCTGGTTCTTTTGGAATTGGGTTAGTAATTATTGTTATTTTAGGTTCGGAATTATTTACTGGTAATTGTTTTACAACAATGATTCCTATATATGGAAAATTGCTTAAATTTAGACAAATTATTCCAATGTGGATTATTTGTTATATTGGAAATTTTATTGGGATTTCATTAGTTTGTTTTTTGTTTGTTAAAAGTGGTAGTAATCATGATTTATTTATTCCTTATATTGAAAGTATTGTCAGTGGAAAGTTAACTTTTAGTGTTGGGGAACTTTTTATTAAAGGTGTATTGTGTAATTTTATTGTATGCGTTGGCGCATATGTAGGAATGAAAATGCAGGATGATACTGCTAAAACAATTATTATGATGATTGTTGTTATGGCTTTTGTTTTACCTGGTTTTGAACATAGTATTGCTAATATGGGGTATTTTACATTAGGAATTACTGGTTTAGGTTTAAGTTTTGATTGGTCATTATTACCGTTACACATGTTGATTTCTACAGTTGGAAACATTGTTGGTGGTGGGGTTTTATTTGGATTGCCACTATTTATGATGATTAAACCAAAAAAATAGATTTACAAATATTTGTAAATCTATTTTTTATTTAGTGTGCCGGGCATGGCATGAACTCAGTTGGAGATAAACCAACCACAGGTATTTACCGCCAAGTGTAGTGAACCACAAGCCGTTGAGAGTGATGTC
>JAGZCC010000022.1 GCA_018369555.1 Thomasclavelia spiroformis | reverse complement strand
TTATAAATCACCTAATGAATATGAGCATGATTATTTAATTAGTATCAATTAATTAAATTTCTTACATTTATGTAGTCCAAAATCTTGACATAGTACCAAATTTTTTATTTAAAAGTTTTCCCTATTCGATTGTACGCCACGTATGACATAAATCTAGGTGATGAAAGACCATTGTGGAGGCGATGTCATACTTGACAACCACTAGGCAAAGTCAAAGGTTTCTATAGAAAGATGAAATTTTAAAAATGCAGAGATAATTTAAATTTGAGGAATAGAGATCAGATTAAACATATAATAGATATATGTGGGTGATATGCAAGATTCATTTTAGGTATAAATTATTAAAAAGTTTTGCTGTTAGCGATAGATTAATATCAATTAAAATAGATTTTAACCGTTATGTGTAAATAATAAATACTGTGAGCAATCAAAAGGAAATAAAGAAGAATTTTATTAAGCAGTTTATATTTTTGTTAATCGTGATGTTGAAGTATAAAGAATTAAGAGAGAAAACTGTGCTGTTTAAAAGATATTGATTCAATAGTAGCAATGATTTTATATGTAGAAGTATCAGATCTTGATAACTAATGTATTAAAAATTTATTTAAATTTAAAAGAAAGGAGTGGTTGTGAAGTACCTGAAAAAGACATTGATATTAAAGACATAAATGAAGTTTAAAATAAGAAAACAGGTTTAGTTATTCTAAGATATCACTTTTACGATAAAAAGTTTGTACAAACAAAATTTATTGACTTATACAAGACGATTGTAAAGTTTGACAACAGACTATTAATCTTTTGATAAAATTATCAGGTGATTGATTGTTGTAGAGGTTTGATTATAAGATGTTTGTATATTATTGATGAGATAATTAAATAAGTTTATAACGAATTTATGTCTTGGTAAAGGTCACTTCATAACAGAAATTTTAATGACAAAAAGATTATTTGAACACGTAGCAATGAATGAAGATAATCCAGATTTTCAAAGGGCAACATCTAGATTGAAGCCAATATATCAAAGAAAAAATGATTTAAGAAGTGAATTTGGTCGAGATTATACAAGAATTATTTTTAGTTTAGCTTATCGTCGTTTAAAACATAAAACACAAGTTTTTTTTGCAGTTAAAGATGATCATGTATGTACACGGAGCGAACATGTTAATTTAGTAGAATCAATAAGTTATACAATTGCAAACTATCTTGGTCTTAATACAGAATTAACTAAAGCTATTGCAGTTGGACATGATTTAGGACATGCACCATTTGGACATGGTGGTGAACGTATAATTGATAACATTGCAAAAAAATATGGATTAGAATCATTTTGGCATGAACATAATAGTTTACATTTTATTGATGAAATAGAGACATTAGAAGATAATGCACATCATCATCATAATTTAAATTTAACATACGCTGTCCGTGATGGAATAATCTCTCATTGTGGTGAAATGAATCAAAAAAATATAATTAAACGTGAAAAATACATTGATTTAGATAATTACACTAAAGTAGGTTTATATAACCCTTATACATGGGAAGGATGCGTTGTCAAAATATCCGATAAAATAGCATATCTTGCAAGAGATATTGAGGATGCTTTGAGATTAAAAGTATTGACACAAGCTAAAGTTGATGAACTAAAATTATCAATAAATAGTATCAGTAAGGAATATAAGTTTACAGCAATCAATAATGGGACGATAGTAAATTATTTTATTCAAGATGTTTGTAAAAATAGTAACTTAAACAATGGAATAGCATTATCTGATGAAGCATATGAAATTATGAAAATAATTATGAAATTTAATTATGAAAATATTTACTTAATTGATCGTTTAAAAATACATGCTAATTATGTTGAATTGATATTAAATTCAATTTTTGATTTTTTATTAAAATATGATGAATCAGCTAAAGAAAAAAATACCAGCATAATTAATGAATTATCAAAAGAGCGAAATAATTATCCACAAATTATAGATAGTTTTATATGTTGGTTAGAAAAATATAGCAAAATAAACGATATGAAACGTTTGGAAATATATCAAAATAAAATAATATACGATTTTACAAAAGATGAAAAAGCAATTATTAGATGTATAATAGATTATCTATCAGGAATGTCTGATGAATATATTATTAAAATATTTAACGAATTAATTTCATTTTAGTATATATCTAATTATAAATATGTTAAACTTATGACTGATGAAAGGAGTGAAAATAATGCCTATTAAAATATCAAATGATTTGCCAGCAAGCAAAATTTTAAAGGATGAAAATATATTTGTTATGGATGAAAATAGAGCTGTGACTCAACAAATTCGACCATTAAAATTATTAATATTAAATATAATGCCTACAAAAATCATAACAGAAACTCAATTACTAAGAATGCTTTCTAATACACCATTACAAATAGAAGTGGATTGGATTCATATGGCAAGCCATGAATCAAAAAACATATCTCAAGAACATCTTTTAGCATTCTATAAAACATTTGATGAAATAAAAGAAAATCGATATGATGGTTTGATTATAACAGGTGCCCCAGTAGAAAGATTAGAATTTGAAGATGTTGATTATTGGCAAGAAATGGAAAAAATTTTAGAGTGGTCAAAAATACATGTATTTAGTTCATTTTTTATTTGTTGGGCATCTCAAGCAGCACTTTATCACTTTTATGGAATTAAAAAATATAATTTAAAAGAAAAATTAACGGGAGTATATTGTCATCATACTACTGTTGATAAAATGCAACGAAAAATTTTAAGAGGTTTTGATTACCAATTTTATGCACCGCATTCTAGATATACAACAGTAAAACAAGAAGATATAGAACTAATTGATAATTTAGATATTTTAGCAAGTAGTAATGAAGCAGGAGTATATCTTATCGCTGAAAAAGATGGTTCTCGTTTTTTTGTAACAGGACATCCTGAATACGATCCTGATACATTAGATAAAGAATATAAACGAGATCTTGCTATTTCAAATAATGCAACGATGCCAAAAAACTATTACGAAAATGATAATATTAATGGGGAGATATTAGTAAAATGGCGTTCTCATGCATATTTATTGTTTAGTAATTGGTTAAATTATTATGTTTACCAATTAACACCTTATGATTTAGATGATTTAGAAGAAATAAAAAAAAATCAATTGTAAGAAATTAGTCACTGTAACTGATTTCTTTTATTTTAGATCAATACCTTTTGCATCAAAATAATTTTTAGATATTTAACTTGTGCTTATTTTCTCTGGTTTAATAATAAAGATAAGCAGTTAGTATTAAGAATTATTAATTTATTTATAAAAATATATTGAAATACTATTTTAATGAATTTTATTGTATGAAAAAGATAGTTCTAGATGTTAATATATTCGAAAATACTACATAGTTATATTTGTTATTAATAAATTTTTTAGGATTTAAGCAGATATATATTATATGTAAAAAGAGCTTCGTAGATTTATTGACAAGTTTTCTTTACATATAATATAATAATATTGTTGAATAAACATATTAGCTGGAGGGACATAATATGAATAAAGAAGAGATTTTAAAACGGAGTAGGGAAGAGAATTATAAAGGCGATGAATTTGAAAAAATAAAAAAAGAATCAGCGTTAAATAATAGTTATTTAGTAGCAGATATCAGTGTATCAATATTAGCTATTTCCTGTTATCTAGGAATTTCAAGTGGAAGTGTTATAATAAATAATATGAGGTTTGAATTAGAGGAAATTTTATGGTTTATTGTATTTTTAACTTCTCTTGTAGAACATCTTAGTAAATATAAATACTTAAAAAAGAAAAAATATCTTGTATATGCTGCATTTTGGTTATGTGGTTTAATTACATGTGTAATAAATATGTTTATATTTTAATAGGAGTTTGCATGAAAAAATCATTAGTATTAAAAAATAATTTAAAAAAAGTAAGAAATAATAGGGGATTGTCGCAAAATACTTTAGCGGAAATGACTGGTGTTTCAAGAAATACAATTAGTTCTATTGAAACAGGACAATTTAATCCTACAGCAAAATTAGCGTTAATATTATGTATAGCCCTGGATAAAAAATTTGAAGAATTATTTTATTTTGATGAGTAACTAAGTTCTATAGTAGAAAAGTTAAAATTTGTAAATGGTAAGTAAGATGTTTGATAGTCATTTGCATAAAGTTGTTTTATTTCATGATAATATTTTAGTAAAATAAATAATGATGTAGTAAGTAAAAAATGTAGTGAATTATATATCTTGGAATTGTATTAATAAAAAAGAAACTTTTGTAAGAAGTTTCAGTATAATAAAATATCAGACAATATTGACAATTTTATAGTCTAGTTTTAGCTTGATTTAAATATAATAAATAATCGATTATCACAATTATTTAATATTATAAGGATAGTGATGTTTAATTTTTTACGTAGGCAATAAAGAATCAAATTATGAAATAAATATTAGATCTAGATTATCAAGAAAATATTGCCTAATTAAATATCTTTTAGTTTTTATTAACTTTAAAATAATTTAATAGTGTAGATTATTTTTAATATGTTTAGAGAAAAGAAAAACAGTGTGCTAATATGAGTTTGTATTTAAACTTTTGTTAAAGATTAGTGAAAAGAGTAATAATTATAATAAATATAAGAGGAACAAGAATTTATTTATAAAGGATTTTATAATCAATTTATTATTAGTAGTATTTGTACTTTTTAATGTAAATATATAAAAAGAAGTAATAAAAATAACGTGGGAAGCTCCTACGTTATCTTAATTTTATCTAATTTCTTTACTTTTTCATTAATTTTAATAGTTAATAAGCTTTTATTTTTTATTATCCACTTAATTTAAAGTAGATATACTTTTTCAAACGTTTTTTAGCTATCATTTAATTTTAAATGTAGTGAAATCAATGAACATTAAATATATTTTAAAAATATCAATGTGATATCACTTTTAAAATTTGATAACTGACTAGATTAAATGATATTACAAATAATGTCTATGTACAACGATACATTCGAACAAGAGATATTCAATCTAGTTTTAATGAGCCATAAAGGTCAAATTTAACATAATGGTGCAGACAGCGAGATTTGAACTCGCACGAGCAAATGCTCACTACCCCCTCAAGATAGCGCGTATACCGGTTTCGCCATGTCTGCAAGTAAGTATAGTTTAACAAATTATTTAATTAAAGTCTAGAATATATTCTAGACTTTAATTAAATTATAAATGGCTTGGCAATAAATTTCAGTTGCTTTTAATAACGATTCAATCTTAATATTTTCATTATTACCATGAATCAAATTATCTTCACCCAAAAATTCTGCACCAAAAGCAACACAATTAGGCATTGATTTAGCGTATGTTCCACCACCCATAGTCTGTGGTTGATTAACTGTATCACCAGTAACATTTACATATGCTTTATGTAAAGTTTGGATTAATTTAGAATCAGGATCAACATATAAAGCCTCTCCAATATTATGAGTTTCATTAAAACCATAATTAGCACAAACTGTTTGGAATCTAGAAATCATATTATCAAAGTCCATATCATGAGGACAACGTAAATCAAGAGTTAATTTAAAATTTTCTTTACAATATGAAATAATTCCAAGATTTAAAGTTAAAGGTCCCATCACTCCTACATGATCAATACCTAACTTTTTACCGTTGTAATCATCAAGATATTCCAAAATAAAATCGACTAATTTGTTATCAACCACTGTTGCAAGATATTTACATAAATAAACAACAGCGTTCATACCTTCTTCAGGAGTACTTGCATGTGCAGATTTACCTTTTAATACAAGCTTAGTATGATTGCCTTCTTCTTCAATATCACCAGTTAAATTATTCATACTTAAAAAATTCTTATAAGAATCTATATATTGTTTGTAGTTACCACAAATTACTGCTTCACAAGTTTCTGGTACAATATTTGCTCTATTACCAGCGCTTAAATAAATTAAACCACCTTTTTCAACATTACCTTCAATTACAAATTCACAACCAGCTTTTTCACCATAAACAACCGGAAAAGAAGCATCAGGTGTAAATCCCATTTTAGGATATGGCTTTTTAGAAAAATAGTATTTTACACAACGACTTCCTAATTCTTCATTACAACCAAAAATAACTCTAATTTTCATTTTTACAGGTAAATTTAAAGAATTAATAATTTTTGCAGCATAATACCCAGCTAAAAGTGGGCCCTTATCATCAGCTACACCACGACCATATAATTTATCATCTTTAATAACTACTTCAAAAGGATTACTATCCCATCCTACTTTATTTACTGGGACAACATCTAAGTGTCCTAAAATTCCAAATGTTTCATCACCCTCACCAATGTCAATGTGACCAGCATAGCCATCTACGTCCTCTGTGTTAAAACCATCACGTTTACCAATTTTTAACATTGCATCTAATGCCTGACGATTGGCTTTACCAAAAGGAGCAAATTCAGCAACTGTATTATCATCTTGAGTTGATGGTATAGCACATAGCATTTTTATATCTTCGATCATTTGATCTTTTATTTTTAAAACTTCTGATTTGAAATCTATCATATAATCACCTCTTGTTAATTATAACATTAATAATAAAAAAAATTAAACAATTTTATTAATAATAGTGATAAGATATATATAATAAATGGAGGTAGAACATGGAAAATGTAAGATTTCATATTACTGTAAAAGGTATTGTCATATTAAATAATCAAATTTTATTAATGAAAAGAGTACATCCTTCAAGTGATGGATTAGGATATTGGGAATTACCAGGCGGTGGATTAGAATACGGAGAAACACCTAATCAAGCATTAATTCGGGAATTAAAAGAAGAAACCGGATTAGACATAATTATTATTAAACCAGCTTATACTTTTTCTAAAATTAGGGAACATTATCAAACAGTTGGAATTGGCTATTTATGTATTCCAAAAAATGATCATGTTCAATTATCAAAAGAACATACTGATTATCTATTTGCGACAGTTGATAAAGCTAAAGAATTATTAGATCAAGAAATTTATAATGATATAATTTATACTATTAATGAATATAATGATAAATTATCAAAAAATAAATAAAATTTATAAAATGAGTATCTTTCAAATTTTAAAGAAGTTACATATTTTAATTTACTAAAAAATATATTTTGATTTAACTACATAAGCTAGCTATGTATGATTATAAGTTATTTTATTTTCAGGTCTATTAAATATTTTATTAGTTGCAAAGTTTGTTAATTTTTATTGTTTGTGATTTTAAATATTTGATATTCTAATATTTAAAATTAATCGATATTTAAAGTTTAGTTTCTTTATAAATCAAATACTTCATTTTTTAAAATATTTATGATATCCTGTCCAATAGGATATGAAGATCACTAGCCAAAAATACAAAAAAGTTTATTTTAAAAAGATCTGTTCTTTTAGAAAATGTATATTACATTGTACAATCAAATACTTTTTGATTTAATAATGGTAATTGGGTAAGGCTTATAAATCTAGATATCCATTTTTATATTACTATTGATAGAATATCAAAATTAATTTCGATGATAGTATTATGTTTAAATATTAAAATTAATAAATAATTTAGCAAAGACTTCAAACAGTTCTCTAAATTAAGATAGTAATGAATATTTATTTTTATAAAGGGGTAAATTTTTTAAAAGCAAATACATAAGCAGTTGTAACAGTAAAAAAATAAAATTTTGATATAAATGAAACTACTATTTTAAAATTAGAAATTGTAGAAAATGAAAAATATTATATAAGGAGTTATTATGAACGAAGAAATTATCAAAATAGCAGCAAAAGAATTAGAAATAACTGAAAAACAAATTAATGCGGTTTTAGAGTTATTAGAACAAGGAAATACAGTACCATTTATTGCACGTTATCGTAAAGAGGCAACTGGAGGTTTGGATGAAGATCAAATAAGAAATATTGATAAATATTATCAATATCAAGTTAATTTATTAAAACGAAAAGAAGACGTAATTAGATTAATTGATGAAAAAGGAATGTTAACAAAACAGTTAGAAGCAGATATTTTAAAAGCTTCTAAATTGAATGAAGTTGAAGATTTATATCGTCCTTACAAAGAAAAAAGAAAAACAAAAGCTACTGATGCAAAAGCAAAAGGGTTAGAGCCATTAAGTAAATGGATATTATCATTACCAAAAGGGAATATTGATGAAGAAGCAAAAAAATATTTAAATGATAAAGTAGAAAATATAGAAGATGCGATTCAAGGAGCATTGGATATAATTGCAGAAATTATTAGTGATGATATAAAATACCGTAAATTTGTTAAAGATATAATATATAAATCAGGGATAATTGAAACTAAAGTTAAAAAGAAAAATCCTGATGAAACAAAAGTTTATGAAATGTATTATGATTATCATGAACGAGTTAATCGAATTGTATCGCATCGTATTTTAGCAATAAATCGTGCTGAAAAAGAAAAGGTAATTACTGTTAATATTAATGTAAATAAAGATTTTTTAATTGAATATATTAATCGTGGAATAACGAAAAATCGAAACAGTAATGTTAATGAGTATATATTAAAGGCTGTAGAAGATAGTTTACATCGATTATTATTACCATCAATTGAAAGAGAGGTGCGTAATGAATTAACGGAAAAAGCAAGTGAACAAGCATTAAAAGTGTTTTCAATTAATTTAGAAAAGTTACTTATGCAAGCACCACTAAAAGATAAAATGGTTTTAGGAGTTGATCCTGCATATCGAACAGGATGTAAATTAGCAGTAGTTGATCAAACTGGGAAAGTATTAAAAATTGATAAAGTTTTTATTACAATTCCTAAAGATAATTATGATAAAGAAAAGAAAGTACTTTTAGATATTATCAAAACTTATAAAATTGAAATTATTGCAATTGGTAATGGTACAGCTAGTCGTGAAAGTGAGGCGTTTATTTCAAAATTAATCAAAGATAATGAGCTTAATGTTGATTATGCAATTATTTCAGAAGCAGGTGCATCTGTTTATTCGGCAAGCAAACTAGCTAAAGAGGAATTTCCGGATTACCAAGTTGAAGAACGTTCAGCAGTATCAATTGCACGAAGATTACAAGATCCTTTAGCAGAGTTAGTAAAAATTGAACCTAAAGCAATTAGTGTAGGACAATATCAACATGATATTGCACAAAAGCAATTAGAAGAACAATTAGATTTTGTTGTAGAAAAAGCTGTAAATAGTGTTGGTGTTGATATTAATACAGCTTCTGTATCTTTATTACAATATGTATCTGGATTAAATAGTGCAGTAGCAAAAAATATTATTAAATATCGAGACGAACATGGTAAGTTTATTAATCGAGAAGAAATTAAAAATGTAAATAAATTAGGTGCAAAAACATATCAGCAATCAATTGGTTTTTTAAGAATTCCGGGGGCTAATGATCCTTTTGATGCAACTGCAATTCATCCAGAAAATTATCAACAGGCAAAAGCATTATTGAAACTAATTAATGCTAGTGAAAAAGAACTCGGTACTGAAGAAATTGCATCTAAGCTAACAATAATTGATAAAGAAAAAGTATTAGAGGAATTAAAAATTGATAGTTATACACTTGATGATATTATTGACAGTTTTATTAAACCTAATCGTTCACCACGTGATAATTATGCAACTCCACTTTTAAAAAAAGATATTTTAAAAATTGAAGATTTAAAATCTGGAATGGTTTTAGAAGGGACTGTTAGAAATGTAGTTGATTTTGGAGCATTTATTGATATTGGTCTAAAAAATGATGGATTAGTACACATTTCTAAGATTTCCCATGAAAGAATTAAGCATCCTTTGGATAAACTAAGTATAGGAGATATAGTAGAAGTTTATGTTATTGATGTAGATGTTAATAAATATCGCGTTGGTTTAAGTATGATAAAAGATTAAAGGATGAGATGATGAAAAAAATTCTTTTAGGAATAGTATTAGTACTAATTATCGGTAGTTATTTTATTGAAAAAGAACTGGATAAACAAACGGCTGTTGTCGAAGATTTAACTGATAAACAAGAAGTAATTGAATATCAAGAGTTATTAGATTATGTCGAACTTTTTAAAGTAGGTGATATAATAAATCTTGAAAATGTTAATTATTTAAGCTCATATGCTATTCCTGGAAGATGGAAACATTCGCTATTTTATCTAGGAAGCTATCAACAATTTACAACTTTTTTTAATGAAAATGATAAATATTATCAAGAGATTATAAAGCATTATCAAAATAAAGATGAGATTTTAGTACTAGATAGTAATTCAAGTGGAGTAAAAATTCGAACGTTTACTCAAATGGCAAATTTAAAAAATGAATCTTATTTAAAAGCTTTATCTGGATATCGTTTTAAAGAAAATGATGAATTTATAAAAAAATATCTATATCGTGCATTAGATTATTTAAATACACCATATGATTATGCGATGGTTACATATGATGAAAAAAACTTATATTGCAGTGAATTAATATATTATGCATTGCAAGCTGTTGAGCTTGAAGTAACAAAAACAAGTAAAATTTTGGATCATGAAATAATTACTCCAACCGATATAGGAATTTTTTTGGAATCATTAGCTAATGTAGAGCATAGTTATTTATTGAGTAAACAAAATAATTGTATAGAAAATAATACAAAATAAATAAAATAAGATTGTATTTATCATACAATATCAGTATTATAATAGCGAGGTGGGCATAAATGAAAATTTCAACAAAAGGTCGCTACGCTTTAAGAGTAATGTTAGATATTGCTATGCATGATAATGGTAAATATATTCCGGTAAAAGATATTGCTAAAAGACAAAATTTAACAGTTAAATATTTAGAACAAATTATTTCATTATTAAATAAAGCTGGATATTTGCAAAGTTTAAGAGGAAACACTGGAGGTTATCGTTTAGCTAAAAATTTAGATGAATATGTTGTTGGTGATATTTTAAGAGTTACTGAGGGTGATTTAGCTCCAATTGCTTGCTTAAAATGTAGTGATTTTTATCAACGAGAAGATATTTGTAACACGATATCCTTTTGGAGAGGGTTAGATGAAGTAATTAACCAATATGTTAATAGTTATACATTAAAAGATTTGCTTGAACAAGCTGAAAATAAAGATAATAATAAAAAGCTACTATTGTAGCTTTTTATTATTCAAATAAAGCTGTTGATAAATAACGTTCACCAGTATCTGGTAATAAAACGACAATATTTTTATTTACACCAGGTAATTTACTTGCAGCTGCTAATGCAGCTCCTGAAGATATTCCAACAAGTAATCCTTCTTTTTTAGCCAATAATCGTGACATTTGATATGCTTCATCTAAATCAACAGTAATAATTTCGTCAATTATATTTAAATCAAGAATCTTAGGAATAAAATTTGCACCAATTCCTTGAATTCCGTGACTACCTGCTTTACCTTTAGAAATTAATGGAGAATCACTTGGTTCTACCGCAATAATTTTTATTTCTGGATATTTTTCTTTTAACACTTTTGAAACACCTGTGATTGTTCCACCAGTACCAATTCCAGCAACAAAATAATCAATTTTATCATCAAAGTCATCAATTATTTCCAGTGCTGTTGTTTCAGTATGAATAAGAGGGTTATTTGGATTAATAAATTGCCCTGGGATAAAACTATTTTCAATTTCATCTGCTAATGAGTTTGCCTTATCAACAGCACCTTGCATACCTTTTTTTCCTTCTGTTAAAACAAGATTTGCACCGTATGCTTTTAATAATTTTTGTCTTTCAATAGACATTGTTTCAGGCATTGTTAAAATTAATTTATTACCATAAATTGCACAAGCAATTGCTAAACCAATTCCAGTATTACCGCTAGTTGGTTCAATAATAGTAGTATTTTCATCAATTAATTTGTCTTGATAAGCTTGTTTAATTAAATTTAGCCCAACACGATCTTTAACACTTCCACCAGGATTAAAAAACTCTACTTTTGTATATAAATTATTTTTGATATTAGTAACTTTTTTAAAACGATTAATTTCAATAAGTGGTGTTTTACCAATAGTTTCTAAAACATTTCTTTTAACATTCATAATTTCACTTCCTCTCTATTTAGTATACCAAGTTATAGCATATATAATAAAAAAAAGATATTAAAATGATAATTAATATTTTATTGTCGTTATTAAAATGGTAAAATATGATAAAAAAAGAAGGACTGTTTATGAAGGAATATAAATATTTAGGAGTATATAAAACAATAATAGCAGATATTGAAAAAGGATATCTAAAATATAATGATAAAATACCATCGATTAGGGAAATGGCAAAACGATTAGAAGTAAGTCGAACAACGGTAGAAAGCGCATATTTACAGCTATTAGTAGAAGGTTATATTTATTCAAAAGAAAAAGTAGGTTATTTTGTTGATGTCGAGTATAATAATCATGAGATCAATGAAAATATAAATCAAAATGATGAAAATTATGATCATCATAAGTATAAGTATGATTTTAGTGGACGATTAGTAGATTATGAGAGCTTTAATTTAGATATATGGAAAAAATATATAAAAAAAGCATTAAATCAGGGTGATGAGTTAATGAGTTATGGAGATGTATGTGGTGAAATCAAATTAAAAAAAGCTCTTCAAAAATATAGTCATGAATATCGTGGCGTGAGCAGAGCAGTTAATAACTATATAATTGGGGCAGGATTTCAAATTTTACTTTATTATGTTTGCAGTCTATTTCAAAATGATGCAATTGTAGGAATAGAAGAACAAGGATTCATGCAGGCAGAAACAGTTTTTGATGATTGTCACATGAAAGTGGTAAAATTACCGGTTGATGATCAAGGATTAACCCTTGAAGGAATGAAAATGCATAATTTAAAATTACTTTATTTAAATAGTTCTTCTGGTGGTTATCATGGTCATCCAATTAAACAACAGCGAAGATTAGAAATTATTCAATATGCGAAGAATAATGGTATATATATTATTGAAGATGATCATAATGGTGAATTAAAGTATAATACAAAACCAATTGATGCAATGGCAAAATTAGATAATGATAATATTATTTATATTGGTTCTTTTTCAAAATTACTTTTACCTTCAATTAGAATTAGTTATATGGTATTGCCAGATAAATTATTAACAATATTTATGAAAAAAATAGATGGTTATCATCAAACTGCATCTAAATTAGAACAATTAGCTTTAGCAATGTATATAGAAGATGGACAGTTAGCTAGACATTTAAAAAGATTGCGAAAACATTATCGTAACAAAAGTAAACATCTTTTAACTAACTTACAAAATTCATTTCCAAAATATAAATTCGTTTTATATGAAACAGCATTAAAAATAACTATGTATGTTGAAAATGATTTAGTTGATAAATATATTCAATTAGCAAAAGAAAATGATATTTTAGTATATAAAAATAAAAAAGATCAAATCACTTTTTCTTTTTCTGGTATTCTTGATCGAGATATTGATCAGGCTATAAAATTATTAAAACAAATATGGGAATAATAAAAGGATTGGCATATTGCCAATCCTATTTATTTAAATGATTACAACTATAATAAGCTGGAATACCATTTTGGTAGTTAACACTAACTTCACCTTGAATTAACGGTAATAAATAATTATATAATTCTTCAGTAATATTATTACCCTCTTTACTAATCCATTCAGTTGGAATTTTTTGCTCTAAATTAGCAATTTTTCTAACATCACTAGAAATATAATCAATCTGATAAGGATTATTAGAAATACGTTTAAATCCCATTACATGACCAGATTTATTAGCTAGTGCAACATCAATTGCTTTTTGTCCAATTGCAAAAGATTCATCCAAATCAGTTTTACTAGCAATATGCATAGCACAACGTTGTAATACATTTAATTCAATACTTCTAACTTTACATTGGAATTCTTTAAATACTAATGACTCCAACATTTTACCGGTACCAGAATGTAATACATGACCAAATGCATCTTTTTTAGCATACTTAGAATTATCATCTAAGAAATTTCCAAATTCATCTTTAATACCTTCACTAACAGCAATAACTACACAATTTTTTCTTTCAAAAACTTTATGAATATCGCTTAAAAAACGTTCTTTATCAAAAACTATTTCAGGAAGATAAATTAAATCAGGAGCATCATTATACTCATTTCGAGCTAAAGCTGCAGCAGCAGTTAACCATCCTGCATTTCTACCCATGATTTCAATAATTGTTACTGATTTTAATTGATAAATTAAACTATCATGAACTACTTCTAAAATTGATGAAGCCACATATTTAGCAGCCGAACCAAAACCAGGAGTATGATCAGTACCCATTAAATCATTATCAATAGTTTTAGGTATACCAATAAAATTAATATGATTATTAATGCTTTTAGCATAATCATCCAATTTCATTACAGTATCCATTGAATCATTCCCACCAATATAATAAAAATCTGTAATTTCTAATTTAGTTAAAATATCAAATATTTTAACATAAACATCAAGATCTTCTTTATATGTAGGTAATTTAAAACGACAAGAACCTAAATACATTGCAGGAGTTTGTTTTAAAGCATGAATCTTTTCATCGGTATTAAATTCTTCAAGAAGATCAATATAACGTTCATCCATTAATCCTTTGATACCATGAATCATTCCATAAACATTTTCATATTTATCACTATATTTAGCGCCATAAATTATTCCAGCAAGACTTGCATTAATTGCAGTTGTTGGTCCACCAGATTGTCCAATAATACAATTTCTTTTTTTCATCTTATTCTCCTCTACTGACTAATTCTAACATCTTTAGACAGTAAAAAAAAGTTAATTATCTACTTTTTCTAATAATTCGATAAAGAATAAAGATTAATGCTATAATAATGATAAAATTGATAACAAAAGAACTACTTTTTTTTTCTTTGGAAACAAGCGAAATTACCGATACGTTCTTTTGAATTAATAAATCAAGCAGATCGATTCTAACTTTATTGTCATTAATTTTACCAATATTGGTTTCAATAATTTCACCTGGCATAATAATATTTAAATTTACTTCTAATCCTAAATCTTTTAAATTCTCTAAAGAATAATTACTTATATTTTTCAATTCACTAACATTATACATATTGTTAATTACATTTAAATCAATTTCAACATAATAATTATTTTTTTGTTTATTAAAATAACAAAAAGATACTAATTGTTTATTTATTGTTTCAGGTGCTATTAAATTAAATCCTAGATAACTTACCCCATTAATAGATTTTTTAAGCTCTTTACTTTGCCAATCCTTTAAATTTTTATCTTTCAATGCATTTTTTAATTCATCAATTGAATCAGCATAACTATCATAAAAACTTTTAGGAAGTAATAGTTCTATATTCATTTTAATATTATTAGGATTTTGAAAATCAATATTTACATTACTTTTAACACACCCAGTTAATAAACTAAGCAAACACAAAATTACAATATAAAATTTTTTATACTTCATTAATAATCATTACCTTTCTGTTCTATAAAATAAGTATTATACTAAAGACAAGTTTATATACAGTTCATAAACAGAATTTAAAATATACTCGGTGATATAAATGAAAATAGAAGTTTTGTACACAAATAAGTCTAAACATATTAAACCAGTTGCTGAAGCAATGGCAAGATGGGTTAAAACATATGCAAAATCGATTGATGATTTTGATGATTGTAATTGTATTGATTTATTAATAATTGGATTCGATGATTCTATTTGGAAAGATTCTCAGCTTGAGAATTTTATTAAACATTTAAATCGTCAAAAAATACGCAATTTAGCATTATTTAATGCTTTTTACATAAATGATCATAAAATGAAAAATATGATTAAATTATGCCAAGAAACTGATTTACCATTAATGCGTGAACAATATTCATTTAAGTTGACTTTTAAGCAATTCAAAGAAATAGACCAAAATGTTATTGATGGAGCTCGTCTATATGTTGAAGATATGGTTAACTTGGTTAGAGATTATTATTAATAAATAATAACATGGTGGCAGTACTTGCCACTTTTTATTATGGAAAATTTTTTATAATTGTGATACAATTTTCTAAATTTGAGGAGGAAGTTATATGGATAGTAAAAATTTTGGTTTTGAAACCTTACAAATACATGCTGGACAAAAGCCGGATGCTACAACTAAAGCAACAGGTCTGCCATTATATTTATCAAATGCATTTACATTTGATAATGCTGATCAGGCAGCTAGAATTTTTGCATTAGAAGAAGGGGGATATTTTTATTCACGTTTATCAAATCCCACTGTTGATGCCCTTCAAACAAGAATGGCAGCGCTCGATGGTGGTGTTGGTGCAGTTGCCTTTTCTTCTGGTACTGCAGCAATCATAGGGTTAATTATGACGGTTTGTCAAAGTGGTGATGAAATTGTTGCAGCCAATAATTTATATGGTGGAACAATTGGTTCTTTATCAGGAACAATGTTAACAATGGGATTTAAATCTCATTTTGTTGATCCAAAAGATTTAAATGCATTAGAAGCTGCAATTAATGATAAGACAAAAATTATTTTTGTTGAATCAGTTGGAAACCCTAATGGGGATATGTTAGATTTTGATGCAATTAGTGCAATTGCCAAAAAATATGGTATTTTATTTGTTGTTGATAATACCACACCAACACCATATTTATTTAGACCAATTGAACATGGTGCCGATTTAGTTGTTTATTCAACAACTAAATATTTAGCTGGACATGGTAATGTTATGGGTGGTGTAGTTGTTGATAGTGGTAATTTTAAATGGAAAGATAATCCACGTTATCCATTATTCAATACACCAGATAAAGCATATCATGATCTTGTATATGCTGATTTGGCTAAAGAAGCATTTTGTACTAAAGCAGTTGCTAAAACATTGCGTGATTTAGGGGGATGTATGTCACCGTTTAATGCATATATGACATTATTAGGCTTAGAAACCTTATCATTGCGTATGAAAAAACATGTTGAAAATGCTCGTGATCTAGCTAAATTTTTAAACGAATGTGAAGATGTAGAATGGGTAAGTTACGCTGAACTTCCAGATAACCCTAATTATGAATTAGCGAAAAAATATTTTCCTAATGGTTTTGGGGGCTTATATACGTTTGGAGTAAAGGGTGGTGTTGCTGGCGGTAAAACTGTTATTGATAACATTAAATTATTTATTCATGTTACTAATTTTGCTGATTCACGTTCATTATTAACACACCCAGCTAGTACTACACATGCTCAAATGTCAAAAGAAGAACAACTTGCAGGTGGAGTAAAAGAAGAGACAATTAGAATGTCTGTTGGTTTAGAAGATATAAATGATTTAATTGCTGATTTAAAACAAGCGTTTGCGAAAATTAAAAAATAGAATATTATAAAGGCACTTTATTTTGAAATTAAAGTGCTTTTTTATACGTTTTATGTATAATTGAATTGAGGTGATTTCATGCAGGATTTTTTAGTAGCGCATTTAAATAACATTGTTTTGATTTTTTTGCTTTTAGTTTATATAGTTTGTTTAAATGGTTTATATTCGAAAAGAAAATTATTAATTAAATTTCGTAAAGTGTTCATTTGTTTTTTTATAATTAGTTTAGTTGGATTAATGATTGGTACAATTCGTAATGAATTATTATTATATTGGTTTAATGATGCAAGTTTTACGATAGCAAGTAAGTTTGAATTATTTATTAAGCTCAGTTACGATTTTATAAGTATAATAATTATTGTAATAATTATTATACTTATAAAAAATATATTAAATTATATGAAAAATAATAAACAAGAATTAATTCGAAAGATTGCAATTAATACAAATCTAATTGCTATTTTGATAATTGTTAGAACAGTGATTATTCCATTATTTGTAAAAATTATTAGAATCCTAGAATTATTTGGATTAAATAATCAAACTAGTAGTTCTAATGATGTGTTTCTTTATGCTTTGCCGTATTTAGGATTACAGGAAGTAATGATAATTGTTGTAACAATATTTATTAATATTATTGGATTGAATAATCAAAATCGAGGTGAAGAGGATGTTGTGGCAAAATAAAAGTTATGACTTAATTAGTTATTTGGAAATTGGATTTGGATTTATTGCTCTAATATGTTTAATTTCTTTATTATGGTTATGGTATCATCCTAAGTATCAAAATAGATTTAATAGTATTGGTTTTTTAGGAAAATTAATTGTTGGTTTTGATTTATATTTGTTATTAGATAAAATAGCACATTTATTATATATATTATATGAGGTGTATTTACAACATTTAAAATATAATTTTTATGATTTTATTCTTTTGGGAAGTGATATTTTATTAACGATAATTTTAATTATCAGTACTTACTTATTTATTCATTATTTAAATCATTTACTGAAAGATCATGATAAATATATGTTAAAAAAAGCATTTAAGGCGTATAATTGTTTAACATTGATTTTTATTTTTAAAGATGTTGTTTTAAAGATAATATGTGATTTTTTAATAGAGGTAAGGAATATTGGTTTACATTATCATTCATATAATATAAATGCTTTAATGGTAACAGTTGTATTAATGTTGTTATTAGGATTAGTTATTAATTTTTATCAAAATGAAAATTAAATAATAAAAAAGTTAGAAACCCATATTTAGATTTCTAACTTGATAGTTATTCAATAACCATAGCATTTTCAATTGGAGCAAATGGATTATCTTTATTAATACGATCATAGAAAAGAGTTCCCTCAAAATGATCTAATTCATGCTGTAAACAAATTGATAAGAATCCTCTAGCGACAATTTTAACCTCTTGATCAGTTAAAAGATCATATCCTTCAACTGTTACTTTAGCATGACGTGGTACATAACCTTGAACTTCTTTATTAACTGACAAACACCCTTCACCATCTCTTAAAAAAGAATTCTTTTTAGTATAAGATACAATTTTAGGGTTGACTAGAGCATAGTCATTAGCTTTAACAACATTTCCTTTACTATCATAATCTAACACATGAATTGCACACATTCTTTTAGGAATTCCTAATTGAATAGCTGCAATTCCTACTGCAGGACGTAAGTCATATTTTTTAGAAAGTTCAGGATCTTGAGAATTTACAAGAAATTCATGCATCTTGAACAATAAAGTCTTATCTTCATCACTTAATGGCAGTGGGACTTCTTTAGAGACTACACGAATTTTTTTATTACTATCATCAATTATATCTTTCATTGTTAACATATCTTCACCTCATTTAATTTCGATAGTATTATAGCATAAAATGAGGTGAAATAAATAGTTTATCCAACCCTAATTTTTGAATTTCCACAAATTATTAATAATAAAAATACTACTAATACAATTGCAAACCAGTTTGTTGTACCAAAATTATTATAACCACATCCACAATTTGACATACTGCTACAACCACAACAACCAAATGGGTTAGTTACAAATGGGCTATATGAATTACATCCGCAACCTGAATAATTAAATCCACAATTCATATTATCACCTCCTTTAGTATATCCTATTCGAATAATTATCTTTTGATTGGGTTATTGTAGATAATCATTAAAAATTAAGCTATAATATAAAAAAAATACGAGGAGTGATAAATATGGAATATAATTACCCACTTGATTATCATTGGTCAACTGAGGAAATTATTGATGTAATTGCATTATATAATGCTGTAGAAAAAGCATATGAAGGAGGGATTAGTAAAGAAGAATTTATGAATTGTTATCGTAAATTTAAACTGATTGTTGATAGTAAAAGTGAAGAAAAGAGTTTAGATAAACAATTTTATGAAATCTCACATTATTCAATTTATCAAGTAGTAAAAGCTGCAAAAGAAAATGATTGGATTTATTTAGGTGATTAATTTGATAAAAAAATTAAGAATGAAAATAAAAAAAATATTTGATAAATTGAAACGATTATTCACAAGTCATGGAACCGATAAAAGTATTTATGCAAGTGTTATAATTTTATCGGTTTTAGGAGTAGTAATGATTGGTTCAGCAGCTGTTGGTGGGGTGACTGATGAAAGTAGAACAATTACTTTAGCGATACGAATGATGATTTCACAAACTGTGTTTGTGATTGCTGGAGTGATTATGATGATTTTTTTAACAAGAGTATTTAAGACACGGTTTATTGGTCATACCTCTTCCCTAGCAATATATGCTGTTGGAATTATTGCAATGATAATATGTATTTTTTGGAGTGATTCTAAAGGATCGCATGCATGGATCAAGCTGAGTTCGATTAGTATTCAACCGGCAGAATTTATGAAAATTGCAATGATTTTAATTTTAAGTTATTTTTTAACGGAAAATGAATCTTCATTTAAAGTAAAAGGTGAATTTAGAGATGAAGAGATGAAAAGAGAGTTTTATCGTGAAAAGCTAATGAAATGTGTTGTTTTACCAATGATTTTAGTAGGTGTAGTTGTTTTGATTGGATTATTTGTTCAAGATGATTTTGGAACAACTGTTATCCTTACGTTAATTTGTTTTATGTGTTTTATTGCGACACCACGAAGATATTATAAGAAATATAAGCGAATTGCCTGGCTCATTATTGCAATTGGCAGTGTTGCATTAGTAGTATTGGGAACACTTGTATTAGAACCTTATCAATTAAATCGAATTTATATTTGGTTAGATCCGTTAATTGATCCAAGTAATCTTAGTTTCCAGATTGTAAATTCACTAATTGCATTTAGTAATGGAGGTTTATTTGGATTGGGGTTTGGTAACTCTAAACAAAAATTTGGTTATATTCCTGAATCCCACAATGATTTTATTGGTGCGATAATTTATGAAGAGCTTGGAATACTTGGTTTGGCTTTGATCATTGTACCAACTAGTATTATTATTTTTAAATTATTGAAATATTCAAATGAAGTTAAAGAAAATAAATCTAAAATTATTTTACTTGGTATTGCTTCATATTTCTTTTTTCATTTATTAATTAATCTAGGAGGAGTTTCTGGTTTGATACCAATGACGGGAGTACCGATATTATTAGTCTCTGACGGTGGTTCTTCAACGATTTCTGCATTTATTTCAATTGGTATTGCCCAAGCAATAATTGCTAAACATAATCGTCAAAAATATTCATTAGATTCTAAGTATGTACCAGATTTGCAATAAGTACATATAATATACTAGGTGATATTATGGATGAATTTAAAGAATTTTTAAAAACTATTCCTAGTATAAAACAAGATGTTTTAAATGGGCGCTATACTTGGCAGCAGCTATATGAGATTTTTGTAATATATGGAAAAGATGATAAATTTTGGCAACCATATAAAACAAGCAATAATTTTGATTTAAATATGTTAGTTGAAATTATTAAAAATATTGATTTAAATGCATTATCCAATAGTTTAAATTCAATTGAAAAAGTATTAAATGTAGTAAATACATTTTTAGATAAAAGAGAACCAGAAAAAGAAAAAAAGTGGTATGATGGATAATCAATTAAGATATTATCTTCGCTATCATCCGCACTGGTATCTTATTTTATCTAGATATCCTCAAGAATATAGTCACTTGATTCAAGAGTATAGAGATGAAAAAAATCAACATTTTATTGATAAAATAGAACAAGTATCAATGTTAATAAATATGGTGGAGATGATGTTATAAATGGAATTAAATGATTTATTAGATAATTTAATTAATGAAATAAAAAGTGATCAACGATATATTGATTATCTTGAAGCAGAAAAAAAATTATATAATCCTGAAAATAAATCATTATTAAAATCTTATCAAAGTAAATTAGCTGAATATGAAAAATTAAAAAAATATGAACAATATATCGATAACACCGATATCAAAAAAGAAATTAAAGAATTAAAAAAACAAATTAATCAAAATAATGATATTATTGATTATTATCAAAAATATCATTGTTTAAATGATTTTTTAGAAGAAATCACTGGTATAGTTTTTAAAGATATATCAGAAGAATTAAATTTATCACCATATAGGTTATAAGGGGAGTTATGAGAGTAATTGCAGGAAAATATAAAAGTAGACAATTAAAAAGTGTTAAATCAAATTTAACACGACCAACAACGGATCGAAATAAAGAAACTATGTTTAATATAATTGGTCCTTATTTTGAAGGTGGAAATGTATTGGATTTGTTTGCCGGAAGTGGTGGTCTTGGAATTGAGGCATTATCAAGAGGCTGTGATTTTCTTTATAGTGTTGATAATCAATATGCAGCTTTTCAAGTTATTAAAGAAAATCTTAATGATTTAAAGATTGAAAATGCAAGAGTATTTAAGTTGGATTTTCGAAAAGCATTAAAAAGGTTTAATGATGAAAAGATAAAATTTGATTTAGTGCTGTTGGATCCACCATATGGTAAAGGATTAGTTGATGGTATATTAGAATTTTTGATTGAAAATGAAATGCTGAATAATGATTGTATTATCATGATAGAAGAATTAAAAGAAGTTGGTTTTAAGTCATTTGAACAATTAAATCTAATAAAAAAAAATAATTACGGTATTACAGCATTAAACGTATTTAAATATCAGGAGTAAGAGTATGAAAAAAAATATTGCGGTATATGCAGGAACATTTGATCCTGTAACTAATGGGCATTTAGATATAATTGAACGAGCTAGTAGAATGTTTGATACTTTATATGTAACAATCTGTATCAATCCTAATAAAGTGGGTTTGTTTACAATTGAAGAAAGAAAAGAGTTGTTAAGACGTTCGTGCCAACAGTTTGAAAATGTAATTATTGATTCAACTGATAAATTATCAGTTGAGTATGCTAAAGATGTTGGATCAAGTATACTTGTAAGAGGAATTCGTGCAACAATGGATTTTGAATATGAATTGCAATTAGCTTTTTCTAATCAATATTTAGATAAAGATGTGGATATGGTCTTTTTAATGACAAGACCATCACATTCGTTTATTTCATCATCCGCTGTTAAAGAAATGGTTAGTCATAAGCGGCGCGTTAGTGGGTTAGTACCTTCTTGTGTAGAAGAGGCATTGCAAAAGAAATTTTAATAAATGATGTTCTTTAAAATAATTGTCAAAATTGATGATATTTGATATGATGTTTAAGAAAAGAAGATACGTCAACTGGGTATAATAAATATTATTTCCCAATTATACCTCGTTAGAGGTATTTTTTATGGAGGAAAAAGATGAATAATATATTTACATTAAAAGATTTTTCAACTGCAGAAATTAATCAAATTTTAGATGAGGCAGAAGAATTTAAAAGTGGAAAAAAGGTTGATTATCATGGTCAAAAAGTAGTAGCAAATTTATTTTTTGAACCTTCTACTAGAACTCACTATAGCTTTGATAAAGCTGCGTATAATTTAGGCTGTCGAACTCAAAATTTTGAGGCGGGTAATTCTAGTATCCAAAAGGGAGAAACACTTTATGATACTGTAAAGTTTTTTGAATCAATAGGTTGTGATGCAGTAGTAATTCGTCATCCAAAAGAAAATTATTTTGATGATTTAATTGGAAAAATTAGTATCCCTGTAGTAAGTGGGGGTGATGGTACGGGTAATCATCCCAGTCAATCATTGTTAGATTTAATGACTATTCGTGAAGAATTTGGACATTTTGAGGGTTTAAAAATAGTTATTGTTGGTGATATAATTCACTCTCGAGTTGCTCATAGTAATTTTGAAATAATGCAACGTCTTGGTATGGAAATTTATACAAGTGGGCCACGTGAATTTGAAGAAGCAGGATATAATTATGTTGACTTTGATTCAATTTTACCTGAAGTGGATATTGTAATGCTTTTAAGGGTACAACATGAACGCCATCAAAATCTAATGAAATTATCTAAAGAAGAATATCATAACTTATATGGTTTAAATCAAGAAAGAGTTAGTAAAATGAAAGAAAGGGCAATAATAATGCATCCGGCTCCATTTAACCGTAATGTTGAAATTGCTGATGATGTCGTTGAATGCAATAAGAGTCGTATTTTTAAACAGATGAAAAATGGGGTATTTGTAAGAATGGCATTATTAAATAAGGTATTGAATAATGACTAAAATATTATTTAAAAATGGTAATGTATTTTACCATGGTAAATTACAAAACTTAGATGTATTAATTGAAGGAAAAAAAATAATTGAGATAAATGAAAATATTGATGGTGCCGATAAAGTCATCGATTTAAAAGGAAAATTATTAACTCCAGGATTTGTTGATTTACATGTTCATTTACGAGAACCAGGCTTTGAACATAAAGAAACAATTGCCACAGGGACTGATTCTGCAAAATATGGTGGTTATACACATTTAGTTGCAATGGCTAATACAATACCGTGCATGGATGATGTTGAAACAATTAAAGATTTTACAAGTCGAGTAGAAAAAGATGCCAAAATACATACTTATACATATAGTGCAATTACTAAAGAATTAAAAGGTTTAGAATTAGTTGATTTTAAAGCAAATAATGAAGAAAAAATAGTTGTTGGCTTCTCTGATGATGGTAGAGGTGTTCAATCAAAAGCGATGATGGAAAAAGCTATGAAAGAAGCAAAAGCAATTGATTCAATTATTGTAGCTCATTGCGAAGATGAAAGTGAGTTACAACCTGGTGCTTGCATCAATGAAGGAAATTATGCAAAAGAACATGATTTAGTAGGAATTAATAATGCTTCTGAATACAATCATGCAATCCGTGATTTAAAATTAGCAGATGAAATTAAAAATCGTTATCATATCTGTCATATATCTACTAAAGAAACTGTATTAGCTTTAGCTAAAGCTCGTGAAACTAATAAATTAGTAAGTGGAGAAGCTTGTCCGCATCACTTGATTTTAACGGATGAAAATATTAAAGATTTAAATCCTAATTATAAAATGAATCCCCCATTAAGAAGTAAAGCTGATCTAGCAGCACTAATTAAGGGGATAAATGATGGTGTAGTGACAGTTATCGCTACTGATCATGCACCTCATGCAATTGAAGAAAAAAATAGACCAATTGATAAAGCGCCTTTTGGAATCATTGGTAATCAACATGCTTTTAGTCTAATGTATACATATATTGTAAAAAAAGGATTAATTTCTTTAGAAAAAATACTTACTTGTATGTCATTAAATCCTGCTAGAATCATTGGAATTGATCATGATTTAGAAGTTGGGAAAATGGCTAATTTTGTAGTTTTTGATCTTGATGAAGAATATACAATAACTAAAGATAATATTAAGTCTAAATCAATTAATACACCATTTTTAGATACTAAATGTTATGGGGTATTAAAATATCATGTTTTAGATGGTGTAATTAGTGAAATATAGGAGGAAATATGATGGCTAATTTACAAGGAATGATGAAAATAATTAGTATCAAAAATATTGCAAGCGATGTTTATGAAATGGTTTTAGAAGGTGAGGGAGCTAAATATATCACTGCTCCAGGACAATTTATTAACATTAAGATAAATGATAGCTTACAGCCATATTTACGAAGACCAATGTCAATTAGTGATTATGATGAAAATCATATTACAATTGTATTTAAAGTTGTTGGTGAGGGAACTGAAATTTTAAAAGATAAAGAAATTGGAAGTATGCTTGATTGTTTAATTGGTCTTGGAAATGGTTTTACAATCAAAGATGGTAAAGCTTTATTAATTGGTGGTGGTTTAGGGACTCCACCGTTATATAAATTAGGTAAAAAATTAAAAGAACAAGGTATTGAAGTTACTACTGTTTTAGGATTTAATAGTAAAGATGATGTTTTTTATCAAGATAAATTTGCGGAATTTTCAAATGTTTATATTGCCACAATGGATGGAAGTTTAGGAACTAAGGGAACAGTTATTGATGTTATTAAAAATGAGCAAATTGTGTTTGATAACTATTATAGTTGTGGACCAGAACCAATGTTAGATGCTTTAGCACTAAATTACCCAGAAAATGGTCAATTATCTTTTGAAGCAAGAATGGGTTGTGGTTTTGGAGCATGCATGGGATGTTCATGTAAAGTTAAAACTAAACCATATAAGCGTATTTGTGTTGAAGGACCAATTTTAAGTAGTGATGAGGTGATTGTAAATGGCTAATTTAAAAGTATCTTTACCTGGGTTGAATATGAAAAATCCAATTATTCCGGCTAGTGGAACATTTGGATTTGGCTATGAATTTTCTAAATTTTATGATATTAATATTTTAGGTTCCATGATGTTAAAAGGAACTACATTAGAACCACGTTATGGTAATCCATTACCTAGAATTGCAGAAGGACCAAGTGGTTTATTAAATGCAATCGGTCTTCAAAATCCTGGAGTTGAAGCAGTGATGAATGAAGAATTAGAAAAACTAAGACCTTTATATGATGATAAAGTAATTGCTAATATCGGTGGCAGTACACCAGAAGATTATGTGGAAACAGCAAAACGCTTATCTAACCATGATATGGTGGGGGCATTAGAATTAAATATTTCTTGTCCAAATGTACATAGTGGTGGAATTCAATTTGGAACTAATCCAGAAATGGCAGCAGATTTAACTCGTCGTGTTAAAGAAGTTTCTAAAGTTCCAGTTTATGTAAAATTATCACCAAATGTTACGGATATTGTCGTAATGGCAAAAGCTGTTGAAGCAGCTGGAGCTGATGGGATTACAATGATTAATACCTTAGTAGGAATGCGTTTTGATTTTAAAACCGGAAAACCAATTATTGCTAATAAAACTGGGGGATACTCAGGACCAGCAATTTTCCCAGTTGCTTTAAGAATGGTTTATCAAGTAAGTCAAGCAGTTAAAATTCCTGTAATTGGAATGGGTGGAATTCAAAGTGCTCGTGATGTAATTGAAATGATGTCAGCAGGTGCAAGTGCTGTAGCAATTGGATGCCAGAATTTAATTGATCCATATGCTTGTAAAAAAATAATCGAAGATTTAGAAGGATTACTTGAACAACTAGGAATTGATGATATTAATGATCTAGTTGGACGTTCACATAAATTTTGAGTTAAAAAGCTGTTGAAAAAATAAATAAAGCTCAACAGCTTTTTAGTATCTTTTTGAATTTACATGAGTTATAATGAGTTAATGGTGGTGATTTGATGGATTTAGATAAATTATTGAATAAAAATCAAAAAGAAGCAGCTACTTATCTTGATAGTCATTTAAGAATAATAGCCGGTGCTGGTTCTGGTAAAACACGTGTTATTACATATCGAATAGCATATTTGATTGATGAAATTGGGGTTGATCCAAGAAAAATTTTAGCGATAACTTTTACTAATAAAGCAGCTAATGAAATGAAAGAAAGAGTTGTTGATTTATTGGGAGTTCATGCTTTAGGTTCGTTGATTTGTACGATTCATTCATTATGTGTAAGAATTTTAAGACAACATATTAATGTAATTAATTATCCTAGTAACTTTACTATTATGGATGAAGAAGATCAAAAAGCATTAATTAAAAAAATCTATAATCAATTACAAATTGATGCAAAAACTATTAGTATAAAAAGCATGATTGCAACTATTTCTAATTATAAAATGGCAAACATTACACCAGAAAAAGCATTAGAATTTGCTGGTTCATTTCAAGGAGAAATAAAAAAAGCAAAAGTATATAAAGAATACTTAGAATATCAAGAAAATCATTTTTTATTAGATTTTGATGATTTGTTATTAAAAACGGTATATATATTTGAAAACTATCCTGATGTATTAGAAAAATGGCAATATCGTTTTCAATATATTCATGTTGATGAGTTTCAAGATGTTGGTAACATTGAATATCGTTTAGTTAAATTAATGTCTGATAAAGCAATTACATGTGTTGTTGGAGATCCTGATCAAACGATTTATTCATTTAGAGGTGCTAATGTTAACTATATTTTAGATTTTGATAAAGATTTTAAACCATGTAAAACAATTATTTTAAATCAAAATTATCGTTCTACTGGAAATATTTTAAATATATCTAACTGTTTAATTAGAAAAAATCAAAATCGTTTAGAAAAAGAATTGTTTACTGAAGCTACTGGTGGTGGTGAAGTTATTCATTACACTGCTAAAAATGAACAAGATGAAGCAGAGTATATCTGTAGTGAAATTGAAAAAATAATTAATGATGTTGATGGTGTAAATTATCGTAATTTTGCGATTTTATATCGTGCAAATTATTTATCACGAACAATTGAACAATGTTTAATATCTCATGGTATTGATTATCGTATTTTTGGGGGATTGAAATTCTTTAGTCGTAAAGAAATTAAAGATGCATTAAGTTATTTACAATTAGTTTGTAATGGTGAAGATTTAGCATTTGAACGAATAATTAATGTACCAAGCCGTGGAATTGGTAAAAAAACAATGGAAAATATCCAAGCTGTTGCTAAAAATAATCACGTTAGTTTATATGAAGCTTTAACATTATTTAGTGATCAAATAAAGTTATCTTCAAAAGCAAAAAAAGAAATTAAAATATTAGTAGCTGCAATAGAAAAAGCTAAACAATCTAATTTACCATTACATATAATGTTTGAAAATCTAATGAATGATATTGGTTATATTGAAATGTTAAATAAAAATTTAGAAGAAAATCGTATTGATAACATTCATGAATTACAGCGTTCAATTTATGAATTTGAAAATCAAAATCCTGATCTTGCTAAAATCGAAAATTATTTACAAGAAATTGCTTTATATACTGATAGTGATGACAATGATGATAGTCAATATGTAAGTTTAATGTCAATTCATATGGCAAAAGGCTTAGAATTTGATTATGTCTTTGTACTTGGTTTATCAGAAGGAATTTTTCCAAGTTTTCGTGCCTTAAGTGAATCTGATGAAGGGATTGAAGAAGAACGAAGATTAGCGTATGTCGCTTTTACTAGAGCTAAAAAACAGCTTTATTTAACAGACAGTGAAGGATTTAGCTTTGTTACTGATTCTCCTAAAATATCAAGTCGTTTCGTTGAAGAAATTGGTAAAGAAGGAATCAAACATCTAGGGACAAGACCTCGTTTTAAAACATCTAACTATATTAATACTAATTTAAGTAAAGAAGAATTAATAGGAAATAATCAAGTTAGTGATTGGACATCAGGTGATTTTGTTATTCATGATACTTTTGGAAAAGGTGTTGTTGTCAAAGTTAATGGTAAAACACTTGATATAGCTTTTGAATTGCCAGCAGGATTAAAAACATTAATGGCAGGACACAAGGCATTGAAAAAATTAACTAATTAGCACTCAAAAGAGTGCTTTTTAATTTGATAGAAGTTTAGAATTATCAAAAAATAAAACTATAAGGCTAAAATAATGTAGATAAAAACATAAAAAATTACTATTTTTATCAATTGTATCATTCATTATGTGTTTTTATTTCTAGGAATTTTTAAGTATCTAATTTGTCATATATTCTTCATACTCGTATGATTCGTATTTAATTTAAAAAGAGTATATTAAATATAAAATATTGAAAACATGAATCAATTATAGCTAAGAAAATAGAGATTATAAGAACTAAGCTTTTATAGCATTTAGTTTTATAGAAATTGTTTTTTATTTAATTAAATTGGATTATGCTGTGAATATTTAATTGTTATTTAATATATATGATAGATATTTTTTGAAATGATTTCATTTATTATATTATTTATTGAAACTCTTATTATAACATATAAATTTATGGCAAAAAAAGTATATTATTAAACATAGGACGATTTACTGTTTTTTAAGGATGAATTATTTATAGGAATACTTGAAAATAATTGATTATTTCAGTATAATTTAATTGTCAAGGAAGCATATAAAAGTTGGGTATAAAGTTTAATAATTATTAAACTTTATGTATAGAGATAAATCATATATGGGGTAGGAGTTGAATGTGGATACGTATATATCTCATAATATTAGGATACAGATATGAAAAAAGTTTTTTTATGTGTTTTAGTTGTAGCATTATCAGTTATTAATATGTAAATAGCAGTTGATGCATATAATCAAAATATAATTGCAGAGTAACTTTATGATACTGATGTTAAAAATTATCCAAATATTAATAAATATCTTGATATTATTTTTTCAAAAAATACAGATAATATAAGTATTTTTGATAATTCAGATAACAATATTACTGATGAATTTATTTCAAATAATTTGGGTAAAAATAGGCAGGAGATTATTGATGAATTTGCATATGGAGATTATACTCTTATTGTAAAAGATGAAAATGAAATAAGAAATATATCTACTAGAGTTTCTAGTGGAGTTACAAGAACAACTCCTCATATTTACAAAATTTTAAAATATAATGGTTGTCCAACATCAAATGAATTTGGTGGATATATACGAGCAACATGTTGGTTTAATGATGGAATTGGTAAATATACAAGTACTGGAACACCTTATATTTATAATGGCTCATTAATTTCCGGAAATGTAAATGATATAGAAATAAAATATACTAAAACAATTTCAAATGATTCAAGAAAAGTAACATATTCTAATTTTAGTATTCGTGTTTATGATGAACAATTTGGAAATAATAGTGGCATGGGAATTTATTATGACAGAGAAAGTATTAGTTATAAACTGGTATTTTAACATTTTATTTTTAGAAATGGGGGATAGCAATGCTATTAAAAAAAATTAATTTAAAATCATTTAAGACAAAGGTTATAATTTTTTTAGTTGCACTTCAAATAATATCTTTAATTTTAATAATTAGATTATATTCTTTTAGTGATGTTGGAAAGCCATATCCTATGGGAAGAGAGCTTTTAGAATATGCATTTATTGGTGATAGGTATGATGTTAAAATATTAGATTCTGAGGGAAATGATATAACTACTGAGTTTTTAGAAGAAAATAAAAAATATTATATCGCTGATGATTGGGATAAGATTATGGATAATTTTGTTAAGGAATCAGGTAATTTAATGACAGATGATAAATATGATAAATCTATTAGTAAGTGATAAAGTAAACAATTATAATAATTACAAATGAAAATGTAACGATCTTAGGTTAATAGTATTGCTTTTAAATTATCTGTAAAAACATTAATGGTAGGATATAAGGCATCGAAAAAATTAACTAATTAGCACTCAAGTGAGTGCTTTTTTCATTTTTTGAAAATAATGTGTACGATTTTTGTAAAAAAAATTACAAAAATTATAAATTGTAACCACTTACAATTATTTGTTATCATAATAGTGGGTCATTAGCATACTTCATAAAGAATAATTTTAAAATAGGAAAGATACTATGAAGTGACCTCCTAGTTGTCAAATCGTGGATTTAGATTCATAATTAGATTGAAAAAACAAAATAATGAGTCATTACCGCATGACAATAGGAGGTCA
>JAGZCC010000123.1 GCA_018369555.1 Thomasclavelia spiroformis | reverse complement strand
AATTAGAATAATCTATTTTTGTGTTTTTTCAACATAATTAAAACTTGTTTTTAAGTTTGTCTTTTTTTATGCAGTTTACCTCTATTTTGTTTCACACTTTCTCCTAACTAGCAATAAAATAATCCCATAAAAATTGGTACTCTTTGACGCCATTGTTCTTCATTATGACAAGCCTCTTCAAAAAATTCCACGTTAATTTTATCGCTTTTTTCAATTAATTTATTATAAATAATTTCATTACTTTCATAATAAATTTTACTTATATAACCATCCCCATTTCCTTCATTACCACCTAAATCCATATAAAAACATTCAATTGAACTTAAATCATTTTTATCAATCAATTCACAAAACTCTTTTATATAAAACCAATAAGCACTCGAAAGAGATGCAGTCTTTTTAAAAATATGTCCATATTTAATTGCAGCATATGTAGTAATAATTCCTCCCATCGAACTTCCTACCATAGCACAATCATCTTTAATAGTTGGAAAATGATTATCAATATATGGTTTTAACTGATCAATAATAAAATGGATATATTTATCACCCTCTCCACCGATTTTCAAATTCTCATCTCCGTATTCCATTAACAAAATATCTTTATTAATCGGCCACGGACCATATTCATCTTCTCGTTTATATAAATCAAAATTACATGGAATAGCAACCATAATTATATCTAAATTAACACTTTTTACAAAATCATAAAAACCCCAACTAACTTTCATAAATGACTCTTCATCAAAAAAAGCATTTTGACCATCATTAATATACAAAACCGGATATTGTTTATTGCTTGTTTTATAATCATCCGGTACATATATTGTTATTTTTCTTGTACGCTTTAAAGAACGCATATAAAAATTTTTTTCAATGAACATATTTTTCCTCCAATTAAAATCAGATTTACAATTTAACATCAATCCTTCACTTAACAAAAATAAGCACCAAGTGCTTATCATTTAATCTCAGGTATAATCGAAACTTGTTCTCCTTCACGAGTAAAAACATAGTTCTCACGGGCATAACGTGCTACATAATCATCATCATTCAACAATTCAATTTCATTTTTCAATATTTCTCGTTCTTCTTCAATAGCTTCTTTTTGTTTTTTTACATCTACAAGTTCATTTTTTCGCTGATAAACATTCATAAAACTATTAACTAATATAAAAATTAAGGCACAACCACCAATCATGCATAAGAACCCTTTAATTGTTTTAAAAAATAATCTAGCGTTCATCTTATCACCCTCTTTATGTGTTTTATTATACCATCAACTTTTCTAAAAAGAAATAATATCGGTTTTAAAATATATTTAATCATTCGAATTATTAATTCAATTAAACAGTACATATAATAACTATAATAATTAAGATATAAAATATACCCTATTAATATACATACAAAGAAATACATTCTGAGTACACCATTATTAATTTTAAATATCCCTAAATAATATATATATCCAAATAATATTCCTATAATTATTTGAATAAAACTCCTTATCAATCGTTGATGATATTTATAAAAAACGCGGTTAATAAGACTATATACAAAAGTAAAAACAAAACCAAAAACAAGTGAATATCCAATCACTTGTATCTGTTCAACCAAATTCATTATTTAAGCAATTTATTAAAAACACTTTCTTTTACTTTAGGATTCTTTTTATTGGAAACATATGAAATTGAATCAATATTCCCTTTAATACTAACTTCACATTTTTCTTGATCCAAACGAATCAAAGAAAGATCAGTTCCAGTTATATTCAAAAAACCTAGCGAAGTTTCAATTAAAAATTCTAAAGAATCAAAACTTTCAATATTCTTAACACCTGTTAATTCAATACTTTTTCGATCTTTTAAATAAACATTATGATAAGGCGTATGTTCAAATCGTATATTGTTATTATTATCCATATAATTACCTCCAATAAATAATATGAATAATTAGCATTAAATATTCAAAAAATATCAATTTATTTTAAGCTATAAAACAAATAATATTAATCGAATAGGGAAAACTTTTAAATAAAAATTTTCCCTTTCACACCACCGTACGTACGGTTCCGTATACGGCGGTTTAATTAAATTCCAATTTATGTCTTATTAAATAATAGTCAAAGCAACTGATTAGCCCATTGTTGACCAGTCTTTGTTTTGATATTGCTCTCTTCACACATGTTCTGGATGCTACAAACTGATAGTGGTCTCCCATGTATGATGTTTGCCTTGCCAAATTGTGATTGACTCCTAATTTTCTTAACCAATGATATCTACCGCTTGGTACTTTCCATTGCTTCCACAGTATTACTCTTAACCTTGTTCATAGATGTGCATCTATTCTCATCATAGTTGTCTTCATATCACTGATGGCATAATAATTTATCCATCCTCTAATAACAGGATTCAATTGTCTAACTCTTATTTTAAAACTCATGTTCTTTCTTCTACATGTTAACTGTTTTAATTTTCTTTCAAATCTTTTAACTGAATCTTTATGTGGTCTACTTCTCCATGTTTTAGTTTGTGGATTGTAATAAAAACCAAATCCTAGATATTTTAAATTTTGTGGTTTTGTAATATGTGTCTTTGTCATATTGACCTTTAACCCTAATTTCTTTTCAATCCATATTGTGATTGTTCGCATCACTCTTTTAGCACTTGCTTCACTTTTAAGTGCTATAATACAGTCATCCGCATATCTTACAAAATGTAATCCTCTTCCCTCAAGTTCCTTGTCCAATTCATTGAGTAATATGTTTGAAAGAAGAGGTGAAATGTTCCCACCTTGTGGTGTACCTTTGCTTGTTGATTCATACTTCCTTTTGATGTTACTCCTGCTTGTAGATATTTCCTTATTAAAGACTCTACATCTCCATCATTGATAATGTTATGAACATAGCTCATAAGTTTATCATGTGGAACATTTTCTAGGTCTATGTCAACTATCCAAGTAAAATCTTCATTTAAATAATCTAAAAGTTTAAGTATTGCCTTTTCACAACTTCGATTTGGTCTAAATCCATAACTGTAATCACTAAAATAAGGTTCACATATTGGTTCTAACTTTTGTACCATTGCTTGTTGGATAATCCTATCCATAACAGCTGGTATCCCAAGTTTTCT
>JAGZCC010000122.1 GCA_018369555.1 Thomasclavelia spiroformis | reverse complement strand
TATTGTCATGCGGTAATGACTCATTATTTTGTTTTTTCAATCTAATTATGAATCTAAATCCACGATTTGACAACTAGGAGGTCACTTCATATTATCTTTCTTTATCTTATAGCTTTATTTTATCACTTTTTAGATTAATTCTTAATTAAATTTTATTAAAATAATGTTTTTACAAGATAAAGTAATCTTGTTATAATATATGCAAATTAAAATTTTATAAAATATATTTAGTATAGGTGGTTAATATGAAAAAATTTTTATTAAAAGTATGTGTGTTTATATATATTACGACACTGATCATTGGATTGTATGTTAATTATGTAAATGGTAATAGCAATGATTTTTTTATGACATTAGTAGCAATAGTTACACCATTGATTATTCCAGCTTTATTTTATTTGTTGAAGTTAAAAATAACTGATGAAATAATGATCATTAATTTAGTTTTTGTATATTTTGCTTCTTTGATTGGTAGTGGATTTAATGGTTATGAATTACCTTTTTTTGATAAAGTATTACACTTTTCAAGTGGAATACTTATTTCAATGTTAGCAATTATTATTTATTGGGTCATTAAAAAAGATCGAGCAATTAATGATGAAAAAGAGCATAGAATTTTTATGTTATTTGTTTTGAATACAAATCTTGCGATTGCAATGTTATGGGAGTTATATGAATATATGATGCTAGTGTTATTCAATAATGATTGTATCAATCATTATTCAACAGGAGTACATGATTCAATGACGGATATGATTTGTGCATTGACAGCAGGGCTTATTGTTCTTTATGCAGTAAATAGATATTATAAACATAAAAAAGATAATTGTTTAGTTAATGTTTGTAAAAATTTTTATGATAAAAATTTTAGTGAATAAAAAAGATTAGGGTAAAAGTTATTAAATAGATAATTATATTTATAACTATGCCTAATCTTTTTTTGTTAGATTTTATATATTTTTAACATTTAAAGCTCTAATTGCATTTAAAACTGCTAAAACCATAACACCAACGTCAGCAAAAATTGCTAACCACATATTTGCAATGCCAATTGCTCCTAATATTAAACAAATAACTTTAATTCCAATTGCAAAATAAATATTTTGATATACAATTCGTAAGCATTTTTTAGAAATTTTAATTGCTTTAGCGATTTTTAATGGATCATCATCCATTAAAACAATATCGGCAGCTTCAATAGCAGCATCACTTCCTAATGCCCCCATAGCAATACCAATATCAGCTCTTGAAAGAACTGGAGCATCATTAATACCATCACCGACAAAAGCCAATTTTTCTTTATTATTTTTATAATTTAATAACTCTTCAACTTTAGTAACTTTATCTTCAGGTAATAATTCACTATATACTTGATCAATATTTAAATCAGTAGCTACTTTATTAGCAACTTTGCTGATATCGCCTGTTAACATAATAGTCTTTTTAATGCCAATATTTTTTAATTCTGCAATTGCTTGTTTAGCAGTAGGTTTGATTAAATCTGAAATTAATATATGTCCAGCATATTGGTTATTAATTGCAACATGAACAATTGTTCCAATATTATGACAATCGATATAAGAAATATTAAATTTTTTCATTAATTTGTCATTTCCTACCATAACTGTAATATTATCAATTTTTGCAACTATACCATGCCCACTGATTTCTTTAACATCTTTAATTCGGGTTTGATCAACTGGCTTATCATAAGCTTTTTGTAAACTTTTAGAGATTGGATGAGTAGAATAACTTTCAGCAAGAGTTGCATACTCTAGTAATTGTTCATTTTCGATTGTTGAATGATGAATGCCACTAACTTCAAAAACACCTTGGGTCATTGTACCTGTTTTATCAAAAACAACATATTTAGTTGCAGCCAATGCTTCAAGATAATTTGAACCTTTTACTAAAACTCCCGCATTACTAGCACCTCCGATTCCTGCAAAGAAACTAAGAGGAATACTAATAACCAATGCGCAAGGGCAACTAATAACAAGGAATGTTAAGGCACGATAAATCCAAACTGACCATAAAGCTTCATTATTTAGTAATAAATTAATAATTGGTGGTAATAATGCTAATGCTAAAGCACTATAGCACACAGCTGGAGTATAATAGCGAGCAAATTTTGAAATGAAATTTTCAGATTTAGATTTTTTTGAACTGGCATTTTCTACCATATCTAATATCTTTGATACTGTTGATTCATCAAATTCTTTACTCGTTTTGATTTTTAATAAACCAGTTATATTAATACAACCACTAATAACTTCGTCATTTGTGGATACTTCTTGTGGTAAACTTTCACCAGTTAATGCACTCGTATTTAATGATGATGTTCCATCGATGATTGTTCCATCGATAGGGATTTTTTCACCAGGTTTTACAATAATAATTGAACCAATTTCTACTTCATCTGGATTAACTTGAATTATGTTACCAGCATCATCTTCGATATTTGCATAATCTGGACGAATATCCATTAATTCACTAATGTTTCTGCGGCTTTTTCCAACAGCATAACTTTGAAACCATTCACCGATTTGGTAAAAAAGCATTACAGCAACTCCTTCACCATATTCACCTAATGCAATCGCGCCAATTGTAGCTATTGCCATTAAGAAATTTTCATCAAAAATTTGGTGATTTAAGATTCCTTTAATAGCTTTTTTTAAAATATCATAACCAATAATAAAATAAGTTATTAAAAATAAAATAGTTTCATATAAATTATTTAAAGATAAAAATTTTAAAGTAATAAATAGAATAAAGGCAATTACGATACGGATTAGCATTTTTTTTTGTTTTTTATTCATTTTTTATTCCATCCTTAAAAAAAGATTTCACAATCATCTTCAACTTTTTTACAATTTTTTAAAACTTTTTGCATAATTTCTTTTGGATTAACTCCCTCATCAAATTCTACTGTCATTTTTAATGTCATGAAGTTAACAACTGCATTTTTAACTCCTTCAGTAGCTTTTGTAGCATATTCCATTTTATTTGCACAATTTGCACAATCTACATCAATTTTATAAGTTTTTTTCATTTTTTCCTCCATTTCCCCGCGCCTACGTTGCGCGGACACAAATATATAATCAAACTCTAATCCACTAAAACTCTAGTTTGCATCTCTAA
>JAGZCC010000121.1 GCA_018369555.1 Thomasclavelia spiroformis | reverse complement strand
GGGAAGAAGTGATGAGTTTTTAAAGTTAGAAATAATTAAGAAACTCATAGGTATTATATCAATTATAGTTTCTATACCTTTTGGTGTACATGTCATGGCTATTGCATATTTAATAACTGGTCCAATTAGTGCAGTTGTTAATACATTTCCGAATAAGAGATTATTAAATTACTCTTTTAAAGAACAACTTGAGGATCTTGTACCATATATAGGTTTATCATTATTTATGGGGTTTATCGTATGGCCTGTTCAATATTTACCAATTGGTAATATAGTGATAATTATTCTGCAAGTAATACTTGGTGCAATAATATATGTTATTGGGTCAAGATTATTTAGATTAGATATGTTTTTTGAATTAATTAATATGATTAGAAGAAAAAGGTAAATGTTCAATGTGTGCTTATACACATTGTTTTTATTTACAGAAATTAAGAGAAGGAATTTTAAAATGTCAAACAATATTTTAGTTACTCGTTCATCAATGCCTGAATTTGATGAATATGTGGAAGAAATAAAAGAAATGTGGGATACTCATTGGTTAACGAACATGGGACCTAAACATAAGGAATTAGAAAAACAATTAAAAGAATACTTAGATTTAGAATATATGGATATGTTTACTAATGGACATATGGCTTTAGAATTATCTTTACAGGCATTAAATTTACAAGGAGAAGTTATTACTACTCCTTTTACTTTTGCTTCAACAACGCATGCAATTGTGCGTAATGGATTAGAACCAGTATTTTGTGATGTTGATGCGATTACGTTTACAATGGATCCAAGTAAAATAGAAGCTTTAATTACTGATAGAACATGTGCAATAATGCCCGTACATGTTTATGGAAATGTATGTAACATTGATGAAATTGAAAGAATTGCTAAAAAGTATGGGTTAAAAGTAATTTATGATGCAGCACATACGTTTGGCGTGAAGTATAAAGGTAAAGGTATTGGAAGTTATGGTGATGTATCTTGCTTTAGTTTCCATGCTACTAAGGTATTTAATACTATTGAGGGTGGATGTGCATGCTTTCATAATCAAGATTTCGGAAAAAGATTGTATCAATTAAAAAATTTCGGTATTAAAGGACCAGAAGATGTAGATGGTATTGGGGCTAATGCGAAAATGAATGAATTTTGTGCAGCTATGGGACTTTGTAATTTAAGACATGTTGATGATGAAATTCAAAAACGTAAATTAGTAGTAGAAAGATATATGAAACATTTAGGAGAAATAGATGGTTTACAAGTTAACCCTGTTCAAGAAAATGTTGAACCTAATTATGCATATTTTCCAGTGTTCTTTGATGAAAAATTATACGGAGCTACTAGAAATGAAGTATTTGAGGAATTAGCAGAAAATGGTATCGGTGCAAGAAAGTATTTTTATCCTTTAACTAATACATTTGAATGCTTCCATGGGAAATATGATGTTAATGAAACTCCGGTAGCATTACATCTAAGTAAAAGAGTGTTAACATTACCACTATATGCCGATTTGGCTTTAGAAGATGTTGATAAGATTTGTGAAATTATTTTAAGTATGAGGGGTTAGAGTATAGTGAATAATTTAACATTTGACAAACTTTATAACTTTTTAGAAGAAGTAGATGAAGATTTTCCAATTCCATTAAGTCATAAAACTAATTTACATGAATTAAGTAAAAAAATTATTGATAAAGCAGATATATTTGTTGAGTATAATGAAGATAATGAAATTAGTAGTTTAGTTATTGGATATATAACAAATTCGCAAGATAGAAAAGCCTATATATCAGTAGTTGCTACTAAAAAAGCATATCGATATAAGCATCTTGCAAGAAAGTTACTAAATGAATTTATCAATAAGTGCAATCACAAAAAAATGAAATCAATCTTTCTATATACCCATAAAAGTAATGTAAAAGCAATAAAAATGTATAAATCAATTGGTTTTGAAATAACTGAACAGTCAAAACGACAAGAAGACTATTTATTAGAATTAAGACTGGAGGATAAATAAGTGAATATATTATTTACATCTGTTGGTAGAAGAACATATTTAGTAGAGTATTTTAAAGAGGCATTGAATGGTTGTGATGAAGTACATGTAGCAAATAGTGATGAAAATTCTCCAGCTTTTTTAGTTGCTGATAAATATGTAGTTTCACCATTAATATATGATGACAACTATATTTCTTTTTTATTAGAATATTGTGATAAAAATAAGATAAATGCGATTATATCTTTATTTGACATTGATTTACCAATTCTATCTAAAAATAAGAAATTATTTGCAGATAATGGAATTAAAGTAATTGTATCTGATAAAAGAGTACTTGATGTGTGTAATGATAAATACGCAACATATATATTTTTAAAAGAACATGGTTTTAATGCACCAAAAACTTATTTGAATATAGAAGATGCTAAAAACAATTTAGATTATCCAGTGATTTTAAAACCTAGATGGGGTATGGGATCAATTGGCATTTATAAAGCTGACAATTTTGAAGAATTAGAAGTCTTCTATAAAAAAATAAGTAGAGAGATATTTAGTACCTATTTGAAATATGAATCATTAATTGATGTTGATCATGCAATTCTTATTCAGGAGATGATTGTTGGTCAAGAATACGGTTTGGATATCATAAATGATTTAGATGGAAATTATCAAAATACAATAGTAAAAAAGAAAGTGGCAATGCGTTCTGGAGAAACTGATTGTGCTGAAACAGTAGATTTCTCAGAATTGAAATTAATAGGTGAAAAGTTATCAAAATCATTAAAACATGTTGCAAATTTAGATTGTGATGCATTTGTAACTGTAGACAATGCTGTTTATGTATTAGAACTGAATGCACGTTTTGGTGGAGGATATCCTTTTAGTCATTTAGCAGGAGTTAATTTACCAAAGGCAATTGTTAAATGGCTAAAAAATGAAAGTGTAGATGTAAGTGAATTATTAATAGCTAAACCCAATGTATATGGACAAAAGGATATTAACATTGTAAGAATTAAATAAATTATTTTGAAACAAAGAACTAGTAATTTAGAATTACTTAGAATAGTAGCAATGTTATTTATAATAATGCATTAATTTAGTTGTATTGGATTGTTTTGAATATAACAAGTAATATGCTATACCTACAACAAGTAGGTGTATATAGAAAACAACAATCAATGTATTTATATTGATTGCC
>JAGZCC010000120.1 GCA_018369555.1 Thomasclavelia spiroformis | reverse complement strand
AGTAAAAAATGCACAAAGGCTGAAAAGCCAGTATTTATAAGGCTTTGAGAGGATATGAGGAGATAAAATGGAGAAAATAAAGGTACTATTTATTTGCCATTGCGGCAAACAAACGTCCAAATGTAAATGCACTACGTGAATTAACTGAAAAATACAAACTTGAAGTTGTTGGATTACAAGAGGTTGATCGAAATACTGGCCGTAATCCATATGATATGCTAAATGAATTTGCCGGCACTACATATCCAAGTACATATTTTTCTAAAGCAATTAACCACGATGGCGGTGAATATGGAATTGCAACAGCTTCTAAATATGAATTAACTGACGGAAAAACTGTAAATGTTGATTCAACTGGAGCAACAGAACAACGTGTTTATCAGCGAATGGTATTAAAAAAAGGTGATTATGAAATTGCTTTTTACAATACTCATTTAAGTTATGAAACTGAAGCAATTCGTAGAAAACAAATGGAAGAATTAAAGACAGCAATTCAAAATGATAGTACTCCTTATATTATTGTTACAGGAGATTTTAATGCTGATCAACATCGCAGTGAATTTAATTTATTTTTAGAAGAATTAGATATGGTCAATGGATATCAAGGTAAATGGTATGATACATTCAATGGTGTTGATGAAACTATGAAAGTTAATAGTGTTGACAATATTTTAGTATCTAGAAACCTTGCTATTGAAGATATTGAAATGGTAGAAACATCTTTATCTGATCATAATCTATTACTTGCCCAAGTAAAATTTTTAAAAGAGCCACAAGTATCAAAAGAATGGTTACGTGCAACCATTGAAGATGCTAAATCTTACAGTAATGATCTTTATACAAAAGATAGTTTTACTGCACTACAAAAAATGATTGAAACAGCTAATGAAATATACAACCAAGATAATGTAACACAAGATAAAGTAAATGAAACTGTAACATTATTAAATGAAGCCATTGCTAATCTTGAATTATATAATCTAGCATATAAAGCTAATGTAACTGTTTCAGGATGTGAAGTTTCAGATGGGCGTTTCACTGGGCCAATGGCAGTAGATGGTGTTATTTCTGCTACTTTACGTTGGTCTGGAGCCAAAACAAATGAACAATGGATGTTAGTTGATTTAGGAAAAATGGTTGAAGCAAGTGAAATTATCATTCATTTTGAATCAGAGTGTCCAGATTATGAAGTACAAGTTTCTAAAGATGGTAAAGATTTCACAACTATCTATAGCGATAGTAATGCCAGTCAAAGAGATACAGTTTCAAAACAAATTTCATTTGATAAACAAGAAATCCGTTATGTAAAATATGTTCAACATAAAATGTGGAACCATAGCAACGGTAAACAATATAGTACTAGTATTTATGAATTCGAAGTATATAAAGAATTTAATATTGAAAATATTGAAATCTTAAATAAATATGATGTAATTTCTACTGGAGAAACTTTCCAATTAGAAACAAAAATATTACCTGATGTAGCTGCACACAAAAAACTTACATATACAAGTAGTAATGAAGCAATTCTTCAAGTAGATGAAACTGGAAAGGTAACAGCAATTGCTGCTGGAAAAGCAACAATTACAGTTATGGCTAAAGACAATCCAGAAACAAAAGTTGAAAAAACAATTCAAGTAGTAGATGGTCCTATCAAAGCATTAGAATTCCGTTTTGATGCAACTGATATCAACCTTCTAACACACGATACACGCTTTTTAGAATATACAATTTATCCAGAAAATGCTGTAAATAAAGATGTAGCAGTTACTTGGACAAGCAGTAATCCTGAAGTTGCTAGTGTTGAACAAAATGGAAAAATTAAATGTCACTCAGTTGGTGATACTATAATTACCGTTACAAGTATAGAAGATCCATTTGTTAAAGGTGAAATCGCAGTTCATGTAACAACACCAAGTTATAATAGTCAATATGATACTATGCATAACCGTTGGTTACGTCGTGTAATTGGTGAAAACTTAAATCTTGAAGATAAAGATATTGCTGCATATGTTCAAAATATCGATCAAGAAGGTCAAGAATTATGGTCATCTTTAAATAAGAGTGACGATCGAACATATCTATGGCAAAGAATTCCAAGCGATACTGTCTCAGCTGATTATACTACCCAATTTACTAAAATAAAAAAATTAGCCCTTGCTTTTGGTGTTGAAGGTACTTCATTATATGAAAATCCTCAATTATTAAAAGATATAATCAGTGCAATTAACTTTATGGTAGTAAATAAAAAATACAATGGTAGCTACTCAACTGGAAACTGGTGGGATTGGCAAATTGGATGTACTCAACCATTAGTTGATACTTTAATGATCGTTTCTGATTATAGTAACAATGATACAATTAATTTAGCTACAAAAAGTATTGAAGGTTATGCAAAAAAACCATCTATTCAATGGCCAAGTTATACTGCAACTGGTGCAAATCGTACCGATATTGGACTTTCAGTTTTAGGAAGTGCAATTATTGCTAAAAACGATACCCGCATGAATTTAGTTAAGGATGAAGTTCCTGATGTTATGAAATTAGTAACTTCTAAAGATGGTCTATATAAAGATGGTTCAGTAATTCAACATACAAAACATGCTTATAATGGAAGTTATGGTAATGAATTATTAAAAGGGGTTGGAAAAATAAAATCTATTGTTTCTGGCACAGATTTTGATATTTTAGACCCACGTATTGAAAATGTTTATAATACTGTATTAAATGGATATATTCCTTTAATGCACAAAGGTCAAATGATGTCTATGGCAAATGGTCGTAGTATCTCTAGAGCACCTGGGACAAATCCATTTACAACTGAGTTTGCTGCTGGTTCTGAAACTATTTCAAATATTATGTTACTTGCCAATGGTGCTAGTGATGTTTATAAAAATCAATTTGTAGCAGCTGTTAAATATTGGTTAACTGCAAGTCAAGGTTATTATGATTTTTATGCTAATGCTAGAGATTTTGATGCTTTATTAGGTGCCAAAGAAATTATGAACGACTCTACTATCAAGCCAGCAATTTATAAGGGAATGAAAGTATATGAATCAATGGATCGTGTTGTTCAAGTAAATGAAAATTATACTGCAGGATTGAGTATGTATTCTTCTCGTATTTATAATTATGAATTTGGTAATACAGAAAATAAACATGGTTGGCATACAGGAGTTTCCCAAACAAAAGGATATTAAGGAATAACCTGTGTTTACCTGCTTGCAGAATACTGGTGTATAAGAGAATGGCACTTGAAATATAGTGTCTT
>JAGZCC010000021.1 GCA_018369555.1 Thomasclavelia spiroformis | reverse complement strand
ACTGATATTTTTGGTTTTCTTCCCATTAAAAAAATTCCACCTCCATAGACGACACACTTTTGTTTTTTTTATGTGTCTACTTTAGTGGAATCATATCAATCAATGATCTCTGTTTTTTTGTAATTCAACTGATGGTAATGTAAACCCTCTTCCTTTAACACTATGCGTCTCATTACTAATAATAAATGCAGTAGGATCTATTTCTAAAATCATATCATTTAATAAATGTAATTCACGTTTTGAAACAACGGCCATGACTGCAAGTTGCTTATCTTGATAATATCCAGTAGTAACATTTAATAATGTACATCCACGATTGATATCATCGAATATTATTCTTCGAATTTCCTGCCACTTTGGTGAAATAACAAGTACTTGTATTTTAGTTTCACCAAGAATAATTACTTTATCTACCACAATTGTAGTAATAATCACAACTGTAATTCCATATAAAACCGCTTCAATTGCAATTGGACAAAAAATAACCTGTAATAATAATATCCCACAATCAAATATATTAATTAACCACGCAACTGAAATTCCAGTCTTTTTATTCACTAATAAAGGGGGAATATCCATACCTCCAGTACTAGCACCCACTCTTAAAACCAGACCTAAACCCAAGCCAATACACAAACCACCATACAATGCCGAAAGCAAAATATCATTTGTAATATTTGTCAACTGGGGTATTCTTTCAAACAAAGCAATAAATGTTGGATATAAAAATGTACTCAACAAAGTACCATAAGCAAATTTTTTTCCTAAAAAGATAAAACCAATAACAAACATAATAAAATTTATCACATATACAGTATATGAAATATTAATACCCGTTATTGATTTAACTGCAATTCCAATTCCTGATGCCCCTCCACTAATTAAACCAACGGGAGTGACAAAAGCACATAAACCAAACGCTAAAATCAAATTACCTATAACAATTATTATTGTTTCATAAACGCTTTTTTTCATACTATCCTCCTATTACACTCTTTAAATAGGCATATATAAATCCATCAAGATCACCATCTAAAATAGCTTTAGGATTGCTAGATTCATAATTACTACGATTATCTTTAACCAATGAATATGGATGCAAGACATAAGAGCGAATTTGTGAACCCCAAGCTATCTCTTTTTGTTCCCCTTTTAATTCTTTTAATTCACTTGCCTGCTTTTCTAACATTAATTGATAGAGTTTGCTTTTAAGCATAACCATTGCTTGTTCACGGTTTTTAATTTGACTACGCTGACTTTGACAAGTTACAACAATATTAGTAGGAATATGGGTGATTCTAACCGCTGAATCAGTCTTATTAATATGTTGACCACCAGCCCCACTAGCACGATAAGTATCAACTTTCAAATCCTCATTTTTAATATCTATCTCAATTTCATTATTAAATTCAGGCATTACATCAACCGATGCAAATGAAGTATGACGACGCTTAGCAGAATCAAATGGTGATAATCGAACCAATCGATGAACTCCCTTTTCTGCTTTTAAATGACCATACACATCATCACCTTTAATAAGCATTGTGACCGACTTAATTCCTGCAACATCACCATCAAGATAATCAAGCACCTCAATCTTCCAATCTTTTCTAGAAGCATAACGCTGGTACATTCTAAATAACATCTCCGCCCAATCCTGACTTTCTGTTCCTCCAGCTCCAGGATGGATTTCAATAATTGCATTTAAATTATCATGTTCACCAGATAAAAGCATCATCTTTTCAAATTTATCTAAATCATCTTGAAATTTAAGATAATCGCCTTCAAGTATTTCCAAAAATTCCACTTCTTCACTACTTTTTACTAATTCATATGTCTCATCAAGATTATTTAATGTTGAAGCTAAAATATCATATTGATCAACAATTTTTTTCATTTTATTTAATTTATCATAAATAACTTTAGCCTTATTTGCATCATCCCAAAAATCATCTTGTTCAGTAACAAGTGTCAGTCCTTCTATTTCTCTACGGTAGCCTTCAATATCAATTGAACGATAAAACTCTTCTATTAATAAATGGGCTTTATTAAGCCCATTTTTAATCTCATATAATTCCATTATTTAAAAGTAAGTTCCATCTTTAAATGAGGTATAGCTTGTTCAATTTCACTACCTGGACGAATACCCATATGTATAATATTACGAGAAATAGTATCTGCAATTGTCATAGTCATTTGTTCAAACATATAGAATGCTTCTTCTGTATATTCTGCTAATGGATCTTTTTGCGCATATGCTCTTAAATAGATACCATTACGTAATTTAGTCATTGCATCAATATGATTAATCCATGTATAATCAATTACTCCTAAAAGAATACTTCTTTCATATTGCAATCTTCTTTCAGGTTCTAATTCTGTATTAAAACGACTATTATATTGGTTATATACTACATCTGTAAGTGTATCAATTAATTTTTTAGGATCATGTGCCATTGCATCACAATTAGTAGCATTGATTTCAACTAATAACATATAATTTTTAGCAACAAAATCAACAACTCCCTCAACATCAATTACATCATGTTTACCATCATTTTTAGTAAAATGTTTTACAGCCATTTCAATTGCTTGATTAAACATTCCTTTAATAATTTCATCTAAACTTTGTTCAGACATAATATCATCACGTTCTTTATACATAATTTCACGTTGTTGACGCATTACATCATCATATTCAAGAATATGTTTACGAGAATCAAAGTTTTGACCTTCAACACGTTTTTGAGCACTTTCAATAGCTTTTGTAACAACTTTATTTTCAATTGCTTGATCATCTTCTAAATATTCTGTAAATGATTTTAATCTTTCACCTGCAAAACGTTCCATCAATTCATCTTCAAAAGATACATAGAAAACTGAATATCCTGGATCACCTTGACGTCCAGAACGTCCTCTTAACTGATTATCAATACGTCTAGATTCATGACGTTCAGAACCAATAACCGCTAAACCACCAATTTCAGCAACGCCTTTACCTAACTTAATATCAGTTCCACGACCAGCCATATTTGTTGCAATCGTAACTGCTCCACGTTGACCAGCTCTTTCGATAATTTCAGCTTCTTTAGCATGATTTTTAGCATTTAATACATTATGTTTAATTTTACGACGATTTAACATTCTTGATAATACTTCTGATGTTTCAACTGAAACAGTACCAATCAAAATAGGTTGACCATATGAATTACGAGCAACAACTTCATCACATAATGCTCTAAATTTATTAACTTTTGTTGAATAGATTTTATCATTACGGTCATCACGAATAACTGGTCTATTAGTTGGAATTTCAATAACACGCATGTTATAAATCAATCTAAATTCTTCTTCTTCTGTTTTTGCAGTACCAGTCATCCCTGCTAATTTATTAAATAATCTAAAGAAATTTTGATATGTAATTGTAGCACGTGTTTCTGTTTCTTCTTTAATCGGTACTCCTTCTTTAGCTTCAATAGCTTGATGTAAACCATCAGAATATGCACGACCTGGCATTACACGTCCTGTAAATTGATCGATAATCATAATCTTAGCATTTCTAATATCACGACTACCATCCTCAGTAGCAATCATATATTCAACATCACGAGTCATTGCATAGTTAGCTTTTAATGCTTGATTAATATGATGAACTAATGATGTATGTTGTGGATCATATAAATTTGCAATCTTAAATCCTTTTTCAGCTTTTGTAATCCCTTGAGCTGTCAAAGCAACAGTTTTACTTTCAATATCAACTTCATAATCTTCATCAGCTTTTAATGATTTAACAAATCGATCTGCTTGTAGATATAAAGCTGCTGTATTTTTACGTCCTCCAGAAATAATTAATGGTGTTCTAGATTCATCAATTAAGATAGAGTCAACCTCATCAATTAAAGCATAATTCAATCCATGAACCAATACTTTATCTTCCAATTTAGTCACCATATTATCTCTTAAATAATCAAACCCAAGTTCAGCATTAGTTGTATAAGTAACATCGCAACCATGAGCTTCTTGTTTTTGAGCTGGTGTAAGTTCACGTTTATTCAAACCAACTGTCAGTCCTAAAAAATTAAATACGACTCCATTATTAGCCGCATCACGTCCTGCTAAATAATCATTTACTGTAACTACATGTACACCTTTTCCAGTTAAAGCGTTTAAATAAACTGGAAAAATAGATGTTAATGTTTTTCCTTCACCAGTTTTCATTTCTGCAATATCACCTTCATGCAAAGTAATACCACCCATTAATTGCACTTTAAATGCTTTTAACCCTAATTTTCGATAAGCCGCTTCTCTAACTACTGCAAAAGCATCAATAATAATATCATCTAATGTTTTTCCATTAGCTAAAGCTTCTTTAAATTCACTTGTTTTATTAGTTAATTGTTCATCTGTTAAAGATTGATATTTTGACTCTAAGGCAATAATTTGATCTGCCATTTTATCAAGCTTTTTCAGCTGTTTATTTTCATCATCAAAAATCCCTTTAATTTTTCCAATCAAACTTTTCTTAGTAGAATGTGGAGTTGTACTAAAAGGAATAACATTTCCATCATACACTCCTTGGAAATCTTCTACCTTAATATCTTCACCGGTTTGATCTTGTAAATCAACAATATTATTTACTGCTTCAGGATTAAGACCTTCTTTTTCATTCTTCTTTTTTATTTCTTTTCTAATTTCTTCTTTTCTACTTGCCATGAAATACGCTCCTCTTTTATAGCTTTAGTCTAGAATATTATAACATTTTATAAATATATTTAAAAGCCTAAATTGTGTTACTTTCACAATTCCAACTACCTATTCCTTATCCAAAAACAAAAAATTAGATTTCAAAATTAATTTAATAATTTTATTTATTATATACAGTTATTTAAAATTAATTAAATTTACACCATTAAATGTACACTATTTAAATTTAACCTAGCATTAAAAATTATAAATTCCCACAAAGAATACCTATTAAAAAATAATTTCACTCCATTTTATTTACATCAATTCATCTTCAAACTAAAATTTTATTTCCTATAAAATATTATCCCAACTTAAATTATAAACAATTAATTATCTCATAAAAAAAAAGAAGGTCTAATTTTATTAAACCTTTCTTCTATTGCATGGTTTTATATTTTAACAACATGCTTGGCTTGCATACCACGTTCACTTTGATAAAGATCAAATTCAACTAATTCGCCTTCGTTTAATGTCTTATATCCATCTTGTTCAATTTGACTATAATGAACAAAAACATCTTTTCCCTCACCACGATCAATGAATCCAAAACCTTTTTCAGCATTAAACCATTTTACTTTTCCTTGCATTTAATTCACCCCTTTAACAATGGTCAATGTTAGTATATTACACATTAATTAAAAGATAAAATTATTTCATACGACAAATTTTTTTTTTTTAAAAACAATGTCGATATTTCTCAAAGCAAATATCTAAAAACCAAGAAAAACATTAAATAAAGTCTTTTATTATCAATTAATAACTAAACATTTTTGCCATTAAACTAAGAAAAATTAGTCACAAACTTAAGACAAAATATAAGCTAAGATACGCTATAATATAAGCGGGTGATAAAAGATGATATGTCCACGTTGCAAGAATCAAGATCCAAAATATTTTTATACTTTTAATAACACTTCTTATTGTCGTAAATGTATTCATATCGGTTTATTAAACGAAACAAGTTCAAATACTGTAAAAAAAGAAAATTTGAATGCTGACTTTAAGTTAGACTATCAGTTGACTCCCCTTCAAGAAAAATTATCAAATGAATTATTGAATCGCTACAAAAAACATCAAAACACAATTTTAAAAGCCGTATGCGGGGCCGGTAAAACCGAAATAACTTATGCATTAATTAAATATGCTTTAAATTCCGGTCATAGTGTTTGTTTTACCACACCTCGAAAAGAATTAGTAATCGAACTAAAAAAAAGATTTGAAAGTCAATTTACTAATGTAACAATTACTTGTGTTTATGGTGATCATACAACTAAAACTGATGGTCAATTTATTATTTGTACAACACATCAATTATATAGATATCCAAATTTCTTCGATTTATTAATATTAGATGAATATGATGCTTTCCCTTATGCAAATAATGAAGTCTTACAGTCATTTTTAAAAAACAGTATTAAAGGTAATTATGTCTATATGTCAGCTACATTATTAAAAACACCTGATTTATCAATGACAAAACGTTATCATGGATATCTACTAGACGTACCTAAATGTTATATATCAAATACATTATTAATGTACATTATCGCAATTAGACTAGTCTTAAAATTCAAAAAGGAAAAAAAACCAGTTTTAATCTTTGTACCAACAATAAAGCTAACAGATACAGCTTATCGATATTTCAATATCCTAGGAATTAAAACCAAAACCGTAAGTTCTAGAACCAAAAACATCCATGCACTAATTAAAGATTTAAAATCAGGTAACCTAGATGCCCTTATTACTACAACTATTTTAGAAAGAGGCATCACTATTAGTAACATACAGGTAATTATTCTTTATGGTAATAACCGTATTTATGAATCCGCAACACTGATTCAAATATGTGGAAGAGTTGGGAGAAAAGCTAATTTTCCAACAGGATCAATTAGTATCTTTACCCCATACAAGACTAAAGCAATTAAAGAATGTATCAAAACAATCAAAAAAGACAATGCTTGATTTGTTTTAATAACATTAATCAAATTCCTAGTCTTTATCATCTAATTTATCAGCCATCTCTATGTTTACATTGCCTTAACCAATTTGAATTATATAATAAATGCCATATTTATCAGGGTTATTCCTTAACAATTTTATATCATTATAATGATTTTTTTAGAAAAATCTTATTTCAATATAAAGGACAAGGAGATTATGCTTTAAAAGATGCATTTTTCAATGCATTTACAGATTTTAAATACAAATATCGTAAGCATCTTGTTGTAATTGTTCCTAGCAGTAAAGAAGATAACCAGAAAAGAGGTTTTAATCCAAATGAAATGTTAGTCAAAAATTTTAGTAATAATATTTTTACTGGATTATACAAAATAAATGATTACAAACAAACAAAGCAAACTAATCGTACGCTTGTACAAAAAATAATCAAGATCAAAAATGGTAAACAATTATATAATCAAGATATATTGATTTTCGATGACGTAATCACATCAGGCAATACAATTACTGCTTGTATAAAAATTGTTGAATCCTATCATCCTAAATCAATTACTTTATTAGTTATGGCAAGCAATCAGCTAAATGAATTATTTTAATAAATATCGCACACGAACTCATGTTTACCACTAACGTATTTAAATTCTTTAGCTCAAAAGGTTGCAATGACTATATTTTTAGTCATTGTAACCTTTTTATCTGTATAATTTTAACAACATAACTTTATTTTTTAATATATTCATACATTCTTCATCAATCAAACATTATTTATCATTAATTAACACAATCTTCGAAAACAACTTTGATTTTTAAAAATGATAGTTTATAATATTGTCAAAAGGTGAGGAATAAGAATGAAAAAAAATCTCAATAATATTTTAAATTTTAAACAATTTAAAATCATTTTATTACTAGAAGGATTATTAGTTGGAATAGTTAGCGGATTAGTCATTGTTGGCTATCGAATTTGTCTTAGTAATGGTACAGCATTATTGCAACAAATTTTATCATTTTGTAAACAGTCATTTTTTACTATTATACTATGGTTTATCGTGTTAATTATAATTGCTTTTATTGTTTCAAAACTAGTAGACAATGAGCCCTTAATTTCAGGAAGCGGGATTCCTCAATTAGAAGGTGAAATTGCTGGTAAGATTGATGCAAAGTGGTGGCGAGTACTAATAAATAAATTTGTTGGAGGGTTTTTAACAAATTTTTGTGGTCTTGCATTAGGTCGAGAAGGACCATCAATTCAGCTTGGTGCAATGAGTGCTAAAGGAATTGGAAAAATTTTAAAACGTGGGAAAACCGAAGAACGCTATTTACTTACATGCGGGGCTAGTGCTGGTTTAGCAGCGGCATTTCATGCCCCATTAGCAGGTGTAATCTTTGCCCTAGAAGAAGTTCATAAACATTTTTCTGCACCATTACTAATTTCTGTAATGACATCATCAATTGCTGCTGATTATATAATGAGTAATATTTTAGGAATGGACCCGGTTTTTTCTTTCCAATTAGCTGGAGCGTTGCCATCAAAATATTACTGGATGGTTATAATTTTAGGAATAATTTTAGGTCTTGCAGGTGCTTTGTATAATAAAACATTATTATACATTCAAGGTCTGTATAATAAAAATGATCGTTTAAACACTTTTCATAAATTACTAATCCCATTTCTTTTAGCAGGAATGTTAGGATTTTTAGTTCCTCAATTACTTGGCAGTGGTGATACTTTAGTTGATTTATTAATTGAGGGAAAATTAACTGCAGTAATGATTATTGTTCTTTTAATTGGAAAATTTGCATTTGCACTTATTTGTTTTGGTTCCGGTGCTCCTGGTGGAATATTTTTCCCATTACTTGTTATTGGGTGTTTAATTGGCGGATTATTTTCAATAGGCGCAGTTAATTATTTAAATTTAGATCCTAATTATATCAACAATTTTATTTTATTATCAATGGCTGGATATTTTACAGCAATTGTTAGAGCTCCCGTTACTGGAATAATATTAATTTTTGAGATGACTGGTTCACTTAATCAATTACTTCCAATAACAACAGTAGCTATTGTTGCATACATTGTTGCCGATTTATTAAAATCAAAACCAATATATGAAAGTCTATTAGAAAATGTTTTAAAAAAACGTAATTTTTCAGTTTATAAAGGAGTAGGCGAAAAAGTTCTCCTAGACTTTATGATCAACGTTGATTCATATTTAGATAATCATCAAATTAAAGATATTAATTGGCCTAAAAATTGTTTAATTGTTTCTTTACAACGAGATGGTAAGGAATTTATTCCTAAAGGCGAAACCTATTTAAAGGCTAGTGATATAATTATTATTATGTGTGATAAAAAAGATGAAAGTTATATATATGATTCAGTTTCAACACTTACAATTAAAGCTTAACAGATTGTTTACAAGTTTTTTATATAAGTCAGTATACAATTTAATTAAATTTCAACTCATATCTTTCTAGATGGCAAGCTAGACAATTAACTAACCCATTTTGGGTTAGTTTTTTCTTTAATCCAGCTTTTATCATATATAATATTCTATTTTACTAGATCATAATATTATTAGCTATTTTCTTGTTTACTGTACTCCTCACTACTTCCATAAAAATCACTTCTCCTATCATTGATAAATATTTATCTTTTAACATTTCTACTACAAAAGAAAAATCTATACTCATTCAATTATTTCTAAAAATTTCTTTTGATATCAATATATCGTATACTAAAGTTGTGTTCTAATTGATTATTTTGATTCAACATAATTTTATCCTGTACTATTATCCCACAACAAAAAAACTACTGTTATAATTTGCAATAATCCTTGCATACTTTTTCAGTAGTCTTTTATTAAAATTCTATCTTTTTATAAATAATGATATTGATGATGCCATTTGCTATTTACAAATTCTTCAGCTGATTCTTTTGCCTTATTTAAATCCATGAAACTATAATTCCCACACTCTTCTTTTTTAGCGCCTGGAATTTCTTGATCCCATTTTGCAATTTGAATAAAAACATCTCTAACTATTTCAGTTACTTGATTTAAATCAAGTTCTCTTGTAATTAAATAAAACCCTGTCATACATCCCATTGGTCCAAAATAAATGATGCGATCTTTATATTTACCATTTCTAAGCAAAGTAGCACCAATATGTTCAATTGTATGAGCTGCTTTAGGATCTAAAGCAGGTTGTAAATTTGGAACGGTCATTCTAATATCATAAGTTGTTAAACCATCATCAACTCTTGAAACATAAATACCTTTTTCTAATTTTGTATGATCAACACAAAAACTTGTTATTCGTTCCATGATACACCCTCATATTTTCTTATATATTGATATCCAATTCCGCCTATTCCCATATGGGCTCCAACAACCGAAGGCAACTCTCTAACTACTATTTGACATTCTCCAATTTTATCAATCAATACCTGTTTCATTGCTTGTGCCAGTTCTTCTGCTAAAACATGTTCAATAGCAAAAATATAATCACGATTATTGACTTTACATTCATTAACCATATGTTCAATTGCCCTTAAATTTGCTTTTTTTACAGTTCTAACTTTATCTAAACTATCAATTTTTCCACCAAGATCATAGTTTAATTTCATCACTGGAACAATTTTTAATAAATTTCCTAACATTGCTACAGCTGGAGTAATTCGTCCTCCCTTTTTTAAGTGAGTTAAATTAGGTGTCATAATTAAAGTAGCTGATTGATCGATTAATGACATTAAAATATTTTCAATTTCAGTCACATCTTTTCCATCATCAATTAATTTTTTAGCAACCTTGATTAAATAGCGATGATTATTAGCCGTACCCTTTGTATCAATTAAAGTAACTGGCATTCCTGCCATATCACACGCTAATTTCATTCCACTAAGCGTTGATGATAACCCAGTAGCAATTGAAATTGCAAGAATATGATCATAACCATTATTAATTACTCTTTTAACAGCCGCTTGGATTACTCCGGTAGATGGTTGCGAAGTTTTAATTATTTCACCTGTTTCATGCATTCTTTCGAAAACATCTAAAGCACTTATTTCTTCATAATCTAGATACGCCTTATCGTTCATTGTTATAGTTAGAGGAACAATATATATACCCTGGTCTTCTAATATTCCAATCGGTAATTGGCATCCACTATCAGCTAAAATTGCAATTTTTTTCATTAATTTCTCCTCCTATAATCACGTCATTAATATATCAAATTTATTAACATTTTTCTAGTAATATATGCTATGATAATAAAGAAGTGAGGGATTTGATGAAATCAATTAGAGAAATTACAACATATCAATGGGTAATCAAAAAATCTGAATTTATTTGCAATTTAATTCCATGCAATAACCCTGAAGATATTAATACCATTATTCACAAATACCAAGATAAATATCATGATGCAACCCATAATTGCATTGCATATATCGTTGGTAATCAAAAAAAAGCAAATGATAATGGTGAACCAAGTGGAACAGCAGGTTTACCAATGTTAGATGTATTAGAAAAAAATAATTTAACAAATATTATCGCTATTGTAACAAGATATTTTGGTGGAATTAAACTAGGAGCGGGTGGTTTAACTCGAGCTTATCGCCAAAGTGTTGCTGATGCATTAAAAAAAGCTGATATTGTTGAAAAATTTAGTGTACCACTATACAAAATCACTATTGATTACTCTTTTTCTAAAAAATTTGAACATTTACTTAAAGTGCATAAAATTAAATGCATTAATATCGAATATTTAGAACGAGTAAGTTATACTTGTTATTTAGAAAATGAATCATTTTTTTCCATCGTTCAAGATTTAACTAATAATACATATAGTAAAGAATATCTTAGAAATGATTATATTGAATTATCATAATTAGTGAATCATCCAAAAAAAAGAGTATAATAATATCAAGAGGTGATAATCAATGAATGAAATTAATAAAATTTATCAACAACATGTAATTAATGAATTAAAATTAGTTCCTAATGCTAATCGAGAAATTTTAAATAAAAATAAGGTTAAAATGAAAACATTAGCTTTTCTTTGTGAACTTGGAAAAGTTGGAGAAATTGCTAAAGTTTCCAGTTTTTGGGATAACTCAATTAGTGAATATGATGAAATTTTGGATTGTTTTATTGATGGATTGCATATGTTACTTTCAATTGGATTTGAATTACATGTAGATAGTTTAAAAAATTATCAAGAAATTACTGATCTAGATAACGCGGCTGATCAATTAATAAAAGTATACAAAAATGCCTTAAAAATAATAGATACATATAGTTTTGAAGCATTTCAAAATTGTATTGATGATTATTTTACATTAGGATTTAAAATTGGTTTAGATTTTGATACTATTCTAAATAAATATGCCCATGAATAAAAAGATTATAACTAAAAAATAGCACTTAAACTCAAATGAGTATAAGTGCTATTTTTAATATATCAGGTTATACAAAAAATTAGCTCCAATTAACAATAATATTTAATATATTTATCTTAAATCTATCTATTTTTTTACAGTTATCCTTATAAATCAAATTCAAATATAATAAAAAGCTTGACATTAAATTATACCCTAAATATAATTAACATCGTTAACTATATAAAGGAAGTGATTCAAATGAAAGAACCTCAGTGGCAAACACTAGGCAAAAATATCCAGCTTTTTCATTCTTTTGCACGAATGATTTTAACCCAAGAAAAATTACGTACTCTTACAGCAAATGAAATGGAAATAATTTCTCATATTTACCTTTCCAAAGAACAACAAACCCCTTTATCTATTAGTCAAGCCACATGTATGAAAAAAGAGGCAGTAAGTAGAAGTTTAAAAGGTCTTTTTAATAAAAAATTATTAGATAAAGTAAAATGTCCTAATGATGAAAGAAGTTATTATCTTATTATTACTCCTAAAGGCCTTTTAGAAATGGATAAAAATTATCAAATTTTATTAAAACCTTACATTTTCTTAAAACAAGAAATGGGTAAAGAAAATTTTCATAACTTTACTCAATCAATTGAAAAAGCAAATTTACTTTTTAAATTATACAAAGAAATGGGGAATAAAAATGAAATTTTATGATGCTTTACAACTTGATCCTGGTGCTTTAAAAAAACATATCAAAGAAGCTAAAACAGCTAAAGAAAAGAAACATTATCTTTTTGCTATTATTATTCGAGCTATTTTACTTGTTATTTTTTCTATTATATATATATCAACCTTAACTACTTTTTTCGGACAAGAAAATAGTTCAATGGCAGTAGTTTTATTTTGTGCTTTACTTAGTATTAGATTTGTAGATTTCGGCTATAAAATTACTCATTCATTAATTAGTTTAGCTATCATTTTTACTATTTTACTAATTTCACCACTTCTAATGCAAATTGTTTCACCATTTTTAGGAGCTATAATAAATTTTATATCAATCTTCACTATTCTTCTTTTATCATGTGAAAAGCCAGAAATGGGAAATGGTGGACTATATATTTTTGGATATGTTTTCTTATCAGGAACCAAAATTGGATTATCAGTCTTTTATCAACGAGCTCAAATGACACTTGTCAGTTATCTTATTTTAGCAAGTATCTTATATATAAAACATCGTCATAAACATAAAAATACCTCTTTATTTGATATTTTAAAGAATTTTGATATTTATAGTCAAAAAAATCAATGGCAACTTCAAGTAGCTTTTATAATGTCTGCTTTATTTTTTATTGGCAGTTTTTTACATTTAAATCATTTTATGTGGATTGGCTTTGCCTGTTCTTCTCTTTTAACCAATTATCCTATTAATATACATGAGCGTTTAATCAATCGTACGCTTGGTGCACTTATTGGTTCTATTCTTTTTGCTATCATTACACCAATCATCCCTTCTTCATTTACTAGTTTATATGGACCTATTTCTGGATTATGTCTAGGTTTTTCTAGTTCATATCGAAGCAAAACAATTTTTAACTGCTTTGGTGCTTTATTAATGGCATCTAGTATTTATGGTATTAAAGGAGCAGTATATTTACGTATTATAAATAATTTAATTGGTTTAATATTCGGTTATATTTTCTTTCAAATATTTCAAAAATTATTTGTTCAGCACTGTTTATCTAAATTTGCTACAAATAAAATAAAATAGATTATAAGAAAATTTAATAACTAGACTATATAACTATCTATAATAATATTTAAATGTATAAAAATAATGTATATCTAAATTTTAAACAATAGTAAGTAATTAAAAATAAAAGATTTCAAAAATGACCGTAGCTAACCATCATTTAAGAAATCTTTTTTTAAACCAAGAAAAATCTTACCTAATTACATGCTCTTTATTTTAATTTAGTCCACTAATCAACTCATTTAATCTACTTAACCATTGATCCCCTTTTGGTAACACAATTGCTATTTTATTATCAATTTGTTTAAATCTAGGTCTAGTAAACAAACGATTTACCAATTCAAACAACTGATCCCCTTTTACATTTCGACTATAACCACTACTAAAAGTAATTTCGATATTACCTTTCTTTTCTTCTAAAACATCAATAATTTTTGATGACGCCAAAATATCAAGCTTACGTTTTTCAATCAAAGTTGCAACTTCATCAGGTAATTTACCATAATAATCAACAAATTCAGTTTTTAAATGATCAATAGCACTAATTGTTTTAGCATTATCCAACCTTTGATATAACTCTAACTTTTCAATATCACTAGATACATAATCATGAGGAATATAACCATCAACATTAACATTTACATTTTTAATATCAATTTCTTGTTCCTGTTTACCCATTTTTTGATTAACTGAATCTTGTAATATTTTCATAAACATATCAAATCCAATTGAATCAATAAAACCAGATTGAGTTCCCCCTAAAATATCTCCAGCCCCACGAATTGCAAGATCACGCATTGCAATTTTATAACCACTACCTAATTCTGTAAATTCTTTAATTGCTTTTAATCGTTTACTAGCTTCTTCAGTTAACACTTTAGATGGGCTATATAATAAATACGCATAAGCACCTCGATTACTACGTCCAACTCGTCCTTTGATTTGATAAAGCTGACTTAAGCCAAATTTATCAGCATTTTCAACTATTATAGTATTAGCATTTGGTATATCAATTCCCGTTTCAATAATTGTTGTACAAATAAGAACATTATATTCCTTATTTACAAAACGCATCATTACATCTTCTAATTCATTTTTTTCCATTTTTCCATGGCCAACAACAACCCTAGCACCCGGTACCATTCTACCAATTTTATCTGCAATATTTGCAATATTACTTGTTCGATTGTGTAAATAAAAAACCTGACCATCACGTGCTAATTCTCGTTCAATAATTTGTTTAATTAACACATCATTTTTTTCAATTACATATGTTTGTACTGGTTGACGATTTTTAGGCGGTGTTTCTATTTGTGATAAACCTCTAATCCCCATTAATGACATTTGTAATGTTCTAGGAATTGGCGTAGCACTAAGAGTTAAAACATCAATTGTTTTTCGATACTCTTTAATTTTTTCTTTTTGTTTAACCCCAAAACGCTGTTCTTCATCAATGCACAATAATCCAATATCTTTAAATTCAATATCTTTAGATAAAATTCGATGCGTTCCTACTAATAAATCAATATTTCCTTCTTTAAGATCTTTTAAAATTTGATTTTTTTGTTTAGTTGAAGTAAAACGATTTAATAAAGCAACTTTTACTGGAAAATTTTCAAAACGATCTAACATTGTTTTATAATGTTGCATTGATAAAATTGTTGTTGGACATAAAAAAGCAACTTGTTTATTACTCAAAATAGCCTTAAAAACTGCTCTTAAAGCTACTTCAGTTTTACCAAAACCAACATCACCGCACAAAAGACGATCCATTGGTTGGGGTTTTTCCATATCTTCTTTAATTTCTTTAACTGAACGTACTTGATCTTCTGTTAATTCATATCCAAATGCATTTTCAAATTCAAGTTGCATTTCATTATCCGTAGAAAATGCATATCCCGTTTGATTCATTCTTGCAGCATATATTTCAATTAACTTATCCGCAATATCATCAACTTTATTTCTCGCCTTTGCTTTCGCTTTTTGCCATTGTGAACTACCTAATTTATTAATCTTAGGAACTTTTCCTTCACTACTTGAATATTTACGCACTAAATTAAATTGCTCAACTGGAATATATAATGTATCATCTCCAGCGTAAGCAACATATAAATAATCACGATGAATCCCTTGTACTTCTAACGTTTTAATTCCTAAATATTGACCTATTCCATAATTATCATGAACTACATAATCACCAACATCTAATTCTTGATAATCTTTTAAAACCTTAGCATTTTTATATTTAAAATACTTCGGTTTTTTTACATTTTTTGTTTTAAATAATTCATTAGAACTAATAATAACAATATTTTCATCAACTAATTCAAAACCAAAACCAACTTTATCAATAACCAAATTTAATCCAGGATAAAATTTACCACTATTATCCAATAATGTATATAAAAGCTCATGGCGATTTAATAATTCACTAATTAAACGAATCTGATGTTCATCATCTAAGGCAATAATCACAGTCGATAATTTTAAATAACTTCTAATTTGACTAATCAGCATCTTTTCATCTTGACTATCAATCATAATAGCCCGTCCATTAAATTTCACATCTTTTTCATCTGTTGCAAATGACTTAAATTCTACTGTTGCTCTATCTACAACTTCATATAAATCCCTAAATAAATTTAAACCTTTTACACTTTTACCGACATTAACCAGTTCTTGATAATAATAAAAATTCTCTTCAAGATAATTTTTATATGCAAAATTAATATCTTGACTATTTGAAAGAATAATCAAAGAATCATCTAAATAATCACCAATACCAGCTGTTTGATTAAATAAATTATAATATGAATACATCGAAAATTCTGTATCATGATTACGAAGATTTTCTTGATCAATTGATACTTTATTTAAAAACTCTTCTACATACAATTCATCTAGTACTTCAACTTGACTATCTCTCAAATCATTAATTTTACCAATAACTCTTGTTACTTCTTGATTATCATATAAAATATCACTAGCTGGCAAGATTGTTATTTCATTAATATTTTCAATTGTTCTTTGTGTATTTTGATTATAAAAACGAATACTTTCTATTTCATCATCAAAAAATTCAATTCTAATTGGATTAGGATATTGAATTGAAAAAACATCGATTACACCACCACGCTTAGAAAAATAAAAAGGTTGATCAACTCTAATTGAACTTTGATATCCTGATTTTAATAAACTCTTTTTTAAATCATAAATATCTATTTGCATTCCTACTTTTACTTCTAAACAATTATCTATAAACAATCGTTTAGATGGCAAATATCTTAGTATTGCCTGACTATGAGTAATTAAAATTCTAGGTTCATTTTTAGTTAATTGATATAATGTATCAATTCTTTGTCCTAATAATTCAGGGGATGCCGCTAAAGCTTCAATCCGATATGACTCATCTACTGCAAATAATGAAACATCCTTTTCATTAAGTAACATTACTTTTTGATAAAGCATATTTGCTTCATATTGATTAGCTTTTACTACAACAATATTCTTTTTCAATTTCAAAAAGGCACTAGTTAATAATAGCGCCTCATCACTAATATCATTAACAACGATATTACCTTTACCATTCAACAAAGCCTGAAAAGCTAAGTTTTGTTTCAAAATATTATCTAAACAATTCATATTTACCTCTAATTATAATAATTCATTGCATGATTAAAATCATTATCAAGATAATCAAGCACTGCATTAGTTGCATTTTCAATTCCTTGTTCAATTGCTGCACTTTCAGCTTTTGAAAAATGTGATAAAACATAATCAGCTACTTTCATATATTTATGACGGTCAATTCCTACTCTAATCCTCTTAAAATCTTGACTATTTAAATGGGCAATAATATTTTTAATTCCATTATGTCCACCAGCACTACCGGTTTTTCTTAGTCTTAATTTACCAACCGGCATATCTAAATCATCATATATCACAAGCAAATCCTCTTTATCAATTTTAAAAAAATTCATTACTGCATTAACTGATTCACCTGAAAGATTCATATATGTTTGCGGTTTTAATAAAACAATATCTTCACCATGATATTTCACCTTAACATATAACCCTTTAAACTTATTTTGATTAACATCTACATTCAACTTACTAGCTAAATGATCAATTACCATAAATCCACAATTATGGCGTGTTCCAACATATTCCTTACCTGGATTTCCTAATCCTACGATTAATTTCATTTACTTCTCCTTTACTTTGCTAAAATAATAACTGTTTTTGCTCCAATTTTTCCACTATCAATCTTACCATAAATACATTCATATTCTTTTTCCTGATAATCAAATGTAAAATTAGATGGATTAATATAAATTACAAATTCTCTATACATCCCTTCATCTTGTCTCAATACATATTTAATCATTTTATAATCAATATTTTCTACAACAACATTTTTTTCAATATCTTCTTTTGAATCATAACGAAAACATTTATTTTCTTTACGTAATCTAATAATTTTTTTTATATCATCAACATCTTCTTTATAAATATCACGAAAATCCCAATTAAGACAATTAATATTATCCAAAGAATTATATGAATTATAAACACCACCTTTAGTGCGATAAAATTCCTGTCCAGCATGAATAAAAGGAATTCCTTGTGATAATAGTGTTACAATTGTTAAATTCTTTTCACGATTTAAAATACCATCTAATCCCTCTTCTACATTAGAAATATACAATTTATCAAAAACTGTTGCATTATCATGACATTCAACATAATTAATTGATTGATCTATTCTCGAATAACAATTTAAACCATTAATAACATCTCTTGCTCGCTGAGTTTCATATAAATTACCTGTAACAAAACCCTTATTAACTAAAACAGAATCACCGCTACAACCCTTTATAACTTCACGAAAAGTATCATTAAAAAAACTAATATTTAATAACTTATCATGATTATATTGCATTGCTTTTTTATTATCAGGTAAATTCGTCGGCATATTCCATCCTTCACCATATAAAATAAATGATGAGTCATAATCACTACACACACGATAAACCTCATTAATAGTTTCAATATCAATAATTCCCATCAAATCAAAACGAAAACCATCAACACCATAAAATTGTTGCCAACGCTTTGACATATCAAGAATATATTTTCTAACCATCCTTTTTTGACTATCTATATCATTTCCACACCACGAACCATTTGATAAACTACCATCAGGATTCTTTCTAAAATAATAACCTGGTACTAATCTTTCAAAAGCATTAGCATTAATATCATATACATGATTATAAACAACATCCATAACTACTCTAATACCTTTAGAATGAAGTTTAGAAACCATTTCCTTACATTCACTAACTCGACTATATCCATCATTAGGATTGCTACAATAACTTCCTTCCGGTACATTATATTGAGCCGGATCATATCCCCAATTATATAATATTTTTTGATGATTTTCATCAACAGTAGCAAAATCTTGAATCGGCATTAACTGTAAATGAGTAATTCCCAATTCAACTAAATAATCTAATCCAGCACTATTACCATGTTTAGTTTTTAAACCTTCTTCACAGATTCCTTTAAATTTCCCTTTATATTTACTTAAACAATTATCATACATTGTATAATCTCGAACATTTGCTTCATAAATAATTGCATCTGTTTTCTTTAAAAGAGGATCCAAACATTCACGATTTAAATCTATTTTAATCTTATCTAAATTAATAATTATACTACTTTGACCATTAGAAGATGAACTATAAGCATAAGGATCCACTGTAAAACAATATTCATCATGATGTCTAACTAAATAAACATAGCTACAATTATCATAGTCCCCATCAACTTTAGTATAAAACACCCCTTTATCTAATCTTTTCATATTATAACTACACGTAGTATCATTTTTAGTAATCGATACTTTCACTTCTAATGCAGTTGGTGCCCATACTTTAAACTCAGTATATTCCATATGATAACTATTTCCTAAATCATCACCATCATAATAATTCATATTTAAAAAATCTTTATCATAAATAAGTTTCTTATATTGCAATGTCTCAGATAACCCATATGCATCAACAATTTGATAAACACGACAAAAATCTATTTCAATTTCATTGAAATAGTAATGAATAAACTTAGCATCTTCATATTTATTATTAATTTTAATTTCCTTAAGACTATTATCAATCATATCTCGTAAATAAAATCTTGGACTATACCCCCCATAATATTTCCTTAAAAGTAATACTTCAATCGTATTTAAAGATATCATCCGTGCAATCATCCTAATAGCACTCTCCTCCATAAATTTCACCTCTTTTACCAATCACATTATAGCTTATCTAAATAATTTAAGCAATCATACCATTTTATATTATATTCCACTTTATTTATATCATACATATTTATTAAAAAAAGAGATTTCTTAAATAACAGATAAATACTATCATTTTTAAAATCTCTAATTTTAAATAGTAACTTTTAAACATAAAACTATATCGCCTATTGTTCACTTTTCAACCCACATATCCATTTATTTTAAGTTACTACCATTATATAATTTATATCACTATTCCATTAATCTTCTTTTCTTCTTAACAATGCATATCCAGCGACACTTAATAAAGCAATTCCTGCAAACATTCCTGCTAAGCTTTCATCACCGGTTTTTACACTTACAGTTGTATCACCATTATTTACTGTTTGTAAGTTTGCGATTGCTTTTGTAAGAACATCTTTTGCATTGTCTACTTCAACTTGCGTTGCATTTGGATTAGCAAATACCACTTTAGCTTCATTTAAGGCTTTTGTTAATCCATCAAATGTTGCTTTGGTATAATTTGCACTATTTAATCCATTAGCTTGATTAATTAAGTCTTCTAATAAACTCTTATCTGGAATTAATCTTAACTTTAAGAACGCTGTGACTAATTCATTGTATGCATTATTTACTTCTTCTTGCATTGCATTTTCATCTTCATATACACTAGTTGCTACTTTTAAGGCATCATTGAATGGTGTCCATGTAGCTTCTGTGTATTTAGCCGCTTCTAAGTCACTTACTTTATCGATGAATGCTTTTAAAGCTGTTTTATCACCTTTGAAGAATTCTAATTTTTGCATGATACTAGCGAGTCTGTCAAATATATTATTTACTTTATCTTGACTAGCATTTACATCATTGTATACTTCATTAGCCTTATCTCTAGCTTGTTTAAATTCATTAACTACTACTGGTACAACATTAGCTAAATCTTTATCGGTAATGGCATTAGCTAAATCTAAGGCAATCTTTAATTCAAACTTATTAGCTTTTTTCGTTAATCCTTCTACAGCAGTTATTAGAGTTGTTAATGCTTGATCCACTTCTTTTTGAATCGCATTTGGATTATCTAATATTGCCCTTGCTTGTTGCATTGCATCATTAAATACTTGCCAACTTGCTGGTGTATAAGTTTCGCTAGTTTTATCTTTATGGTTATCATATACTTCTTGTAAAGCATCTTTATTAACTTCTTGAACTGTAATTGTTAAATATACACTTGTTTGTGCATTTGTTTTTGCTGTAATTGTTGCCACTCCAATTCCAACAGCTTGTAATTTTCCAGTAGTATCTACTTGAATAATTGTTTCGTCACTACTTGACCAAATAATGTATTTATGAGTAGCATTTTCTGGAGTAATTTTAGCACTTAATTGATGAATATCACCTAATGCAAGTGTATCAATTGCATTGATTAAAGACAATTCTTCTACTTTAATTATTTTTCCTGCACTTGGCGTAATCGTAATTGTACATTCTGCTTTAACATCAGGATTCTTTATTGAATAAGCTGTAATTGTTGCAAATCCTGTTTCACCTTTAACTGTAATTTTACCATTGTTATTAACAGTTACTAAACTAGGATTTGATGATTTCCATCCAATACTAGAAGAGCTGATATTTTCTGGATCAGTTATAAAATCAAGTGTAGTTGTTTGTCCTTTTAACATGCTCATTGCATTATCAACAAATGATATACTATTAATATCTTGATTATCTGGGTCACCGATTGTTGTTCCCATTACTTGGAATTCATAAATAGAATACCCATACTTTGTATTAGCTTCAATTCCTTGCATACGCACATATCTACCAATATAATCTTGTGTAAAGGTATGGTTTGTCCAATCTCCTTGGACACTATTATTTTTTATATATGCTATATCATTCCATGTTTTACCATCATTAGATATTTGTAATTTAAATTCTTTTGCTGATGCAGTTTCCCATAATATATTAACTGCTTGTATATTACAATCAGCTTGTAAATCTACATAAAACCATTCATCATTTGTTCTTCTTGATGCCCAGCGTGTAGCAACACTGCCATCTACTGCATATTTTTCAGCTTTTCCATTTCCATCACTTGGATGCAATCCACTACTATATGCTGGCTTATTTAAAGCTAAATTCCATGGTTCTAATTCAACTTCATCTTCGCTCCCTGTTTTTTGTAAAACACGGAAAGCAAATAATGAATACTGAGCTTCACTCACCCCTTGTATTTTTACATAACGAGCAGTTATTGATTCATTAAAATCAAATCGTGCATACTGACCATACTTAGCATCTGTTATTGATTTAATAGTTTTCCAATTTATTCCATCATTAGAAATTAAAATATCATAACTTTTACCATTTGAATACCAACTAAGATCAATTGCATCAAATGTTGTTTCTTTTCTTAAATCTACTTGAATCCATTCTTTACTTTCTGTGTTAGATTGCCATCTTGTTGTATCAATATCACCATCAACAGCATTTACTGCTCCATAACCAGCTTTTGATGAACTTGCAGTTACCGTCTTTTTTAATGCCATATCTTTATATACAGCAATTGGTAAAGAGGCAAAAATATCTTTTCCTTTAACTTCTACATTTACTGTAGTTGTACCTTGTTTTATAAACCGTAATATACCGTCTTTAAATGAAACAATATCATCATTATTTGAACTGTAAACAAGTTTACTTTGCGCATTCATTGGAGCTACTTTGATAGAAGGAATAATATCATAATTAATAACTCCATCGATTTTTTCATCGACAAAGCGAATTTGTTGAATATCTGCATTTTCTGGAACATAATTTAATGCAACATCTAAAATCATACTATCTTTTGACATCATTATTTTTAAATAATCAATATTTTCTTCCAATTCAGGAATATGAATTTTTATTTTAGTATATTCATCTTTTGTTTCTATTTTCTCTTTTAAAACTGTTAATGGCTGGTAAGTCAAACCATCTTTTGATGTAAGAACATCAATTTTTCCACTATCTTTAACATAAGCGATAATTGTTCCTTCTTTAATATTTGTATAACTATATAATAATTCCCCATTATCACTTGTTGCCTTTACTACATCACCTTCTAAATAAGTTGTATAATCAATATCATTAGTTAAATATGTTTTACTATCATTTTGCATTGAATCTTTCAACATTTTAAGATTACTTGTATTTTTCATCGTTGCATCAAATCTAGTAAATTGTGGTGCCCATACTTTTGTTGGATGAGCACAAACTTCAATTTTAAGATAATTGGTATTTTCATTTATACCACTATCTGGTGTTAATAAATTTTGTCTGAACCAGCCATTTTTTGTATTTATAGGTGTTGATTTGCGATATTCTTGTTTTTGCCAAGTTTCTCCATCTTGTGATGTATACATATTAATAGTTCCAATAGAATTATCATAACCATACACTTCTAAATTAAAATCTTGAAGACTTGGTAACATATAAACAATTGATTCTTCATTATTTTTATTTGAACCAATACGTTTAATTCGGCTACTATCACCTCCAAAGTTATTTGGTTGGCCATCTTGTCCGGCATTTCCTGAATCAAAACCCCAATTTGATGTATGAGTTAACATTTTATCCATTGTTTCAAATTCATCAAAAAATGCAGTTGTTGCAGTTGTTGTAAAAGAAACTTCTTTACCAAATTCACTAATATTTTCACCATTTTTTGCCTGAACATTTAAATAATAAGTAGTATCTGGTATTAACCCATAAATTCGTGTTGTTAAATCTTCGGTTTCTAAAACATCGGTATATTTTCCACTTTCAATACCATAATGAATTAAATAACTTTTTGCATTTACTTCACGATTGATATCTACTACTAAAGCATCATCATCCATAGAAATATTTTGAATAGAAGTAGGTTTTAAATCCACATCATTATATGAAAAATTAATTTGGAAATTTTTACCATCAGCATCCTTAACATTAACTTTAATAATCGTTGTAGGCGCCATTTGAATAACTTCTATTTCTTTGTCACTACTAATTATCCCACTTACTTCACGGTTAATTTCTAATGTTATATAATCTTTATTTTGTTGAGTTGTATCTGTAACTGAAACTTTTAAACCATTATCAGTATCATTAATCATAACAGAAGCTGGACTATCACTTGTTACATAATTTTTAACATCACCTAAGTCAACTGAAGTATAACCTTTTTGCCAAAAATTCACTCCTAATGTACCTAAGCTCTTTTCATAAACAGCATGTGCTTTATCATCCTGACGAATAATTTCAATATCACTATTTGTAGCATACTTAGTCGTTTCATCTACTGATTTCCCCGGTAATAATACATAAGAGTATGCACTGTTTTTAGTTCCGTTTCCATTTTCACTATGATCCATCCAAGCAGTAAAATAATCAGCACTATATGTATTAGTATCTCGATTATATTCCCCTAAAGAAGACCACTTTCCAGATCTAGTTTCACTTTTTAATTTAATATCTAAGTTATTTGGGAAATAAAACCCAATATCTGAATCTTCTACATTTCCAGTCATATTAAATGTTTTAACATTATCATAAACAATTTCTACTCCATCCATAGCCATAGTCTGCTTATTGCCATCAATATAGTAGGTTCTATTTTCATCATCAATTTTATAATTTTCAAGTGTTGTTTCTACATCATATTGACCACTAATATCACTTCCTAAAGCAACAACTTCATCATCAAACATAAACCAAGATTTTTTTGCTTTCAAATCATGAGTTGTCATTGAAAGATCCATCCCAGATACCCCATATATTCCATCAGTTACTCCACCTGCAAATGGATTTAAATTATATTGAGTTCCTTGATTTCTTCCATATACTGATGTAGCTCCAGGAATTCGATACCAATCTTTAGTTGCTTTTTCTACTCCCTCAGTACGTTCTAAATCATTTGTATATAAATATGTAGCCCCATTTCCAATATACCAACCTTTATTATTGGAATCACCGCCTTCATAAGTTTTAATTGTTGGAGAAGACATTGCAATTGTATAAGCCCATCCTTCTTTTGACCAATGAATTGTACGTGCTCCATTATTCATCTGATAAGTTGTTCCATCAAAACTTATTGGCATAATACTATTATCATTTAAAATATTATTTACCTTTACAACTGTATCTAAAGGGAATTTATACCATGGTGTATCAGCACTAGCATTCATCTGTTCAATCATAAAATCATTACTAAACCATTGTTTAATACACCCTTTAAATTGTTCTTGAATGTTTTCAGGAGCATTTTCACTTAACATTAACATTGCATTTGCAATGATTAATGCTCCTCTAGGTTGCGTTGTATCACTTCTAGTAATTTCTCTACCACGAAAAGCATCCATACTTAACCCATTATATACCATTGGCTCATATGAATCTATAACCCAATCATATACAATATTGGCACTATCTTTTCCAAGATCCCAATTTGTTCCTGAAAGCATATATAATAAATAGGCAGTATCAGTTAAACACATTAAACCATATCCACCATTATAAGGGAATGTTGTGTGTTGAATAAATGTTCCATCTTCATAATACCCATCAGGGAAAGAACCATCTCCTGGTTCAGTATACTTTAATACTGTAGGCATAACAGATTGGATGTGGTTCATGTATGATTCTTTTTCTGTCAACAAACCAGTATACATGCTTACCCTTTCATTCCATGTTGAATTAGCTCCAGTAAAAGACGTCCAATTAACAAATCCTTCCATAGTTGTAGCATATTTATTAATTATTTCTTTATCTAAATCATCATATAAAAGTAATAATGTTTCCCCTAAGTATACTGGCGCCCCTAATCGCCAAGAAAACCAGTTACCATAAGGAACAGTTTTATCCCCTTGTTTAAATGCTTGATTGTAATGATACTCATTCATAAATTCTAATGCCATTTCAATATCTTCAAGCATATCTTTATTTTTATATAATGCACATCCTTTTGTTTCATACGCTAAAGCCATTGCTCTAATATATTGATATGTAAACTGAATTGAATTTGCATTAATATATGAACTACTACCACTACGACGTTTTCCTAAAGGATATTCTGGGAAAACATAATCTTTAGATGCATCTAAATTTGGATCCAAAGCACTGTCATCTTCATTCATATAACTTCCATTTTTTGCATTAGAAATAGGATTTTTATTCATGTTATCCCAATATATCTTTGCAGTATCATTGATTGACTGAAGCATTGGTTTTACAATTGGATCATTAATATCATAGTCACCACCAACAACCATATCATGAAATTTTTCACGCATAATCGCATATTGATTAACATCACCTAATGCTTTTGTCATTACAATATTACTTGTAACAGTGGATACTGTTACAAAAACGGCAATAATAGTAATAAATATTTTTTTAATGTATTGCATTTTATCATTTCCTTTCTTATTTTTGATATACAATTTATTTTTAATATATCTGCTAATATTATCCTTTATCACCTCTTTTTTATTTTAATTATCATTTAGTAAAAAACTGTATCCCCTTTCATTAGGATAATATAATTTTAACACATAATAAATTTAATTATCAGTTAGAATATTTGTAATTTTTTTACAAATATTCTTTTAAATTCTAATAAATTTCTATTACTCTTTATAAAGAACACAATTAATATTCTCATAAATATTTTATTATAAAAAAATTTATTAGCTTTTTATATATTTAAATTACAAGATTATTTATGATTATATCTAAGTATTTAAATCAAAAATTCACAAAAAAAGATAGAAATCTTCCTACACAAAGTTTGATTCCTACCCATCCAATAAAATAATATGATAAAAGCAACAAATATCAATTCACCCCAAAAATTATAATATAATTTTAATAGTATCAATTTTTTTAATTATTGCAAATATCTTAGATAAGTTAATTTTTTAAATTTAATTATAGATATTCAATATATCTCATGCTATAAATTATGATTCTTATTTTTATATTCACAAGTACTTAAATGATTATCTACTAATCCTATAACTTGCATATATGTATAACATATAGTAGGTCTAACATACTTGAAGCCTTTCTTCTTCAAAGATTGACTTAACTGTTTTGCTTCCAAAGATACAATGGGCATATCCTTACAACTCCTACAAATAATCACTAAAATTACCCTCATATTTTCTATCCAAGCAGCTTTCAAACCATGCTTTTTTATCTCTTCCAAAAATTTATAATATTTAATATAGAACCCCAAATCTTCAAACTAAATTCATACAACTTTGAATATTTCTTTAAAATTCATTACTCTATTGAAAGTAAAATTATTCATATGCTAATTATTTTCTATAATACATACTTCTTTGCTTACAGCCATAAAAAAGCAACAATATATTAAAGGGAACTCCAATTCACTTAGAATTCCCTCAATATTTTAGTACATCAAATTTCTATAATTTAATTCTAAAATTTTAATTTTTCCAAATGCCAAATATCATCAACATATTCTTGAATAGTTCGATCTGATGAAAAGAATCCACTTTTTGCAATATTAATTAAACAAATTTTAGCCCAATTATGACGATCTTTATATAAATCTGTAATTCTCATTTGTGCTTGACAATAAGAATCATAATCAGCTAATAAGAAATATTCATCATTTTTATTCATCAATTCTTCAAAAATAACTCTAAACTCTTCTCTATTTCCAATAAATGTCCCATTCATTAAACTATCAATAACACATCTTATCCGTGGATTATTATTATAAACATCCCACGCATGATAACTACCATTAGTTTGTAATTCCTTAACTTCATGATCTTTCAAACCAAAAATGACACAATTTTCATCACCAACACGTTGGGAAATTTCAACATTAGCTCCATCTAAAGTACCCAAAGTAATCGCACCATTCATCATAAATTTCATATTACCGGTTCCACTTGCTTCTTTACCTGCAGTAGAAATTTGTTCAGAAACATCAGCTGCTGGCATAATTTTTTCAGCTAAAGTTACCCCATAATTTTCTAAGAAAATAACTTTTAGATATTTATTTGTTTCAGGATCGTTATTTACAACTTCTCCAACACTATTAATTAATTTAATAACTTTTTTTGCAAAATAATATCCACTCGCTGCTTTAGCACCAAAAATAAATGTTCTTGGTTCAATACGATAATTAGGATTTTCTTTCATTCTAAAATATAAATCAATTACATGTAAAATATTTAATAACTGACGTTTATAAGCATGCAGACGTTTAACTTGGATATCGAAAATACTATCAACATCAACTTTTATACCATTATGTTTTAAAATATAATCAGCTAAAACTTGTTTTCTTTCTTTTTTAACTTCTAAGAAACGTTCTTGTAAATTCACATCATCAACATAATTCATTAAATCTTCTAATTTTTCTGGACATTTAATCCATTCATCACCAATATATTCAGTAATTAAAGAAGCAAGTTGTGGATTACAATACGCAAGCCATCTACGATGAGTTACTCCATTTGTTTTATTATTAAACTTATTTGGATACAAAATAGCAAAATCTTTTAATTCACGTTCCACTAATATATCTGAATGTAATTTAGCTACACCATTAACACTAAAACTTCCAACAATAGCTAAACGTGCCATATATACCAAACCATCTCTTAAAATCATTACACGATTTAATAATTCTTCATCACGATTACTTACCATTTTTACATATCCAATAAAACGACGATGAATTTCTTCAATAATTTGATAAATACGAGGCAACAATGTCTGCATCAAATCAATTGGCCATGTTTCTAATGCTTCAGCTAAAATTGTATGATTTGTATATGCAAAAGTTTGTGTAGTAATATCCCATGCATCATCCCATTCATACCCTTTTTCATCAATTAAAATTCTCATTAATTCAGGAATTGCAAGAACTGGATGAGTATCATTTAACTGAATAACATTTTTTTCATGGAAATTATCCATATTTGGATAATTTCTTAAATGTGCTTTAACAATTGAACTCAATCCTGCACAAGTAAAAAAATATTCTTGCTTTAAACGTAACATCTTACCAGCTGGAGTTGAATCATCTGGATAAAGCATCTGACAAATATCTCGAACATTTTGAATATAATGTCTAAAGTCTTGATTAGCAGGAATATTTTCACTAGCTTCTGCACTCCATAATCTTAATGTATTAGTAGTTGTCGTATCATTACCAATAATCGGTACATCATAAGGTACTGCATATACTTCTTCTGTATCAATATGTTCATATTTTCCAGTTGCATCATTATAAACAATTTTTCCAAAAAATTTAACTGGAACACGATGCTTAGGTTTTCTTACCTCCCAATTGAAGCCAGTTTGCATCCATTGATCAGGTAATTCAAGCTGATAACCATTTTCAATTTTTTGTTTAAACAACCCAAATTCATAACGAATTGTATGTCCATGTCCTGGATAAGCAAGTGATGCCAAAGAATCCATAAAACATGCTGCTAATCTACCTAATCCACCATTTCCAAGACCAGCATCAGATTCCAATTCTTCTAAATCATGAATATTAATTCCAAATTCAGCTAATCCCTCTTTAGCAATATCATATATCCCTAAATTCATCATATTATTAACTAATAAACGTCCCATCAAAAATTCCATTGAAAAATAATGCATTTGTTTTTGATTATTATTTCTAATCAACGCTTTGCTTGTTGCCCAATTGACAGAAGCATAATCTCTTACCATCAACTCTAACACTAAAAACTTTTCTGTGATATGCGATTCTTCAACTGTTCTTCCATAAGTTTCAATAATTCTTTTTGAAAATTCATATTTAAATTCTTCTTTAGTCTTAAACATTTTATTTCCCCTTATTTGTTTTTTTACTTTTTGGTTTATATTCAAAAATCATACTAGCAAATGGCGCTATATTTACAGGTATATAATAATCCTTATTTAGCGTTTTTTCTTTTTTTGCGCTAATAGCCCTTTTATTTATAAAATTACCACCAGTATAAATATCTGTATCACTATTTAAAATTTCTTTATAACTTCCTGATTTATTAACTGGTATTTTATATCCAAGATGTTTATTTTCTGTAAAATTCATTACTGCAATCAATGAATTCCCTTTAGTATCTTTACGTTCAATTGCAAAAATACTTTGATTGCTATCATCAACAACCAACCACTCAAAACCATCAAAACCATAATCTTGCTGATACATACATAAATAATTAACATATATTTCATTTAATTTCATCATAAATTTATGAAATGAGTCATGAATAGGATATTTTAAAATATTCCATCCAAGCGCTACTTTTTCATCCCATTCCTTATATTCACCTAATTCATTACCCATAAAATTCAACTTTTTACCAGGGTGAATCATCATATAGGTATAAAGAGTTTTTAATTGTGCAAATTTCTGTTCATTATTACCCCAAATTTTATCAACAATCGTTCCTTTACTATGAACTACTTCATCATGAGAAAATGGCAAAATAAAATTTTCACTATAAAAATACGCCATTGAAAAAGTCAATAAATTATGATCATATTTACGATAAACAGGATCTAACTTCATATACTTTAATGTATCATTCATCCATCCTAAATCCCATTTATAATCAAAGCCCAATCCACCAACATCAGGTGATTTTGTAACTCCAGAAAAATCACTAGAATCCTCTGCAATCAACATAACTCCAGGATAATATCCTTTCATATGATTATTCATACGACGCATAAATTCATGTGCACCATCATTTACACCTAGCTCTTTATTTCCTTTCCAATAAATCAGATTACTAATTGCATCAAAACGAATACCATCGATATGAAAATATTCAGCTAAAAATCCAACACTACTCATTAAAAAACTACGAACTTCTTCACGTCCAACATCAAAATAAACACTATCCCACTCAGTATAGCGACGTTCAATATCAGGATAATCATAAACAAATCCACCATCAAATTTATACAAACCATGACCATCTTTAACATAATGGGCAGGTACAAAATCCATAATAACCCCAATTCCAGCTTTATGGCAGGCATTAATAAATGCCATTAAACCTTTTGGTGTTCCATAGCGACTTGTGATACTAAAATAGCCCGTTGCCTGATACCCCCATGATCCATCAAATGGAAATTCAGTAAGTGGCATTAATTCTAAATGAGTATAATTATTTTCAACTAGATATGGTATTAATAAATCAATCATCTCTTCATATGAATAAAACTCGCCATCTTCTTCATCAGTAAAATCCTTTTTCATCTTCCAAGAACCGATATTAACTTCATAAATATTCATTGGTTTATCAAAATTTTTAGTTCGTTTATTCATCCACTTTCGATCCGACCACTTAAATCTCTCAATATTATAGACTCTAGAAGCAGTTCCTGGCCTTAGTTCACTATAAAAAGCATACGGATCTGCACGATCTACTGTAGCATAATTTTGAGTTTCAATTCGATACTTATATAACATATTTTCTTTAATTCCTGGGATAAACAATGTCCAAATTCCACCATCAGTATATTTTTCCATATAATGATTCTTACCATCCCAATTGTTAAATTCACCTATAACTTGAACACTTCTTGCATTTGGCGCATAAACTGTAAAACGTACTCCTTTTTTATGATCAGTAGTTTCAAAGTGAGCACCAAAAATTTTATATGCTTCTAAGGTATTTCCTTTATGAAATACATGTATTAAAAAATCATCAAGCATTTTCATCCCCCCTTAAGTATATTTACATATATTATTATATCATATTTATTTAGTAATTTCACTTACAAGATAGCGCTTTCAAATTTAGAAAATATTCTACAAAAACTTCGATAATATATCAAATAAAGACTAACGTTTTTCTAAATAACAACTAGCTTATACTTAACCCCTTAACAATATTCTAATATAATACATTTTTTGATTTCAAAAAAAGATGCTGACTTTTTTATCAGCGTCTATTTATTCTAAATAATTCTAATCAAGATTTCACTAAAATTAATTTTATTTTGTTTAAATCAAGTAAATTTAATATCAATTTTTTCGTATACATTTTTATTATCTCAACAATGTCTAAAATCACATTCATAGTAACTGTAATAACTAAACTTTGAATAATTACATGCACCATCTAACAATGCAGTTTTTCAAGATGATTATATTAAAATACTTATCTTATAAAAAACAAGATGTTTGATTATATTTAGACAAAGCACCCTCTTTTTCTTTAGTTTTGTCTATTTTATTTTGAAATTTATTGTATAATTTACAGTTTAACAGCTTAGTTAATTTCTAAGTCATGCCAATAGCCTTTTTTTAGGATTTCTAAAGCAGCCTGTGTATCTTTCAGTTCTTTTTTAATCTGGCAATTTCTTTAGCTTCGTCACTTGAATTAATTACACCGTTATTATTACTAGCATCTTTAAGCAATTTATTAACAGTACTATCAGCAATACCGAATTGTTTAGCTATAGTTACTTTAGATTCATCAGGATATTCTAAAACATATTGAACAACTCCCTGTTTAAATTCATCTGTAAATGTTGGTTTTATCATTATCATATACCCTTTTTCTATTTTTGATTTAAGCTTATGACATTGTATCATATACTAGCTAGTTCTCCCATTTAACTTGTACAGTTTTTATTCTAGCATCAGTTTCTCCTGTATTCTTTGGTAGATCGCTACCGCATTTCTCTGTACCGCTGTAATCTTTCTGCATACGAAAATAGGAAACACATTCGCCAGCCTTGTATTTTTCCTTTAACTTTGGAATATCCAATATTCCTGCTCGG
>JAGZCC010000119.1 GCA_018369555.1 Thomasclavelia spiroformis | reverse complement strand
AAAATCAGGATTTGACGTTTCTAAATTAACTAAATTAGAATAATCTATTTTTGTGTTTTTTCAACATAATTAAAACTTGTTTTTAAGTTTGTCTTTTTTATGCAGTTTACCTCTATTTTGTTTCACACTTTTCTCCAATCTTTTATATATTAATTATTTATGCTTAATATATAATTAGTAACTAGTATTTTTAATAGATTTATAAATTTAATTATGATGAAGGGAAGTTGTATTATATTATATTTTAAAGATTATTTGGATAAGATTGATAGGTGTTGTTATTGGAATTTATTTGATTATTTCGGTATAATTTGATAATTATTCTCTTACTTAATATATATCATTTATAAATATAAATGGCAATAATTAGTGAGCGATATTTATTTTTAAATTAATAATTTTAAATGAATAAATAATAAAAATATTAAAAAGGTCATATATAAACAATTAATAGTAGGGATTTTCACTGTTTTCCTATTGAATTGAAAGGAGATACACATTTATCAGCATATCTCCTCATCAAATTTAATGATTATCTAAAGAAAATTATTGATTATTTAAAATTGAATTAATTAAATAGCATATTTTTTAATTGGTCATAGTCCATTTCACCAATAAAATCATCTAGAGGGACTAATTCTTCTTTTACATTTACTTCAACACCATCGACATTTATAGCAGTTGATTCTTTTTGTTTTCTAATTTTATCAGTAATTAAATTACTTTGTAAGATTGTTTTATTATTTTCGATTTTAATAGAAAATGGTTCAATTGCTCCATAATAATAATCAAAATTCTCAATACTATTATTATAATCTAAAAATAATACATACTCATTTCCAATATCTGGTTCAATAAAACGAGGATTTGTGTACATGTAGTGATGAATATCTGGTTGATCATTATCATTTTCACGAAAGTCAATTGAATTTCTTGTTGCTGATTCAATACTTACGATTATTGAATCGCTTTCAGGATTACCCTTTATTACTTCTTCAATTTGAAAACGATAATTTTTTCCTTCAATATAATATTCACTATCTTCTTTTTGAATATTAATAGGATCTCTTGACATATTCCATGTATCAATAAATTCTACATACTTTCCTTTTACAATAATATCAGAAACCTCTTTTAATTGTTCTAAATTATGGGCAACATCATAATCACTGTGAATTACTTGTTTATAACCTGACTTATCAGTTTTTTGTTGTCTAGAAAATATGCCGATGCTAAATGCTATAAGACATAAACTTACAATTATAATTGTATATTTGTATTTCATCATAGATCGCCCTCTCTTTCTTAATACCATTCGGGATATATTCTTTTAATTCCATTTATATCATCGGTTTGTGGTTTATATATAGTATTTCTATTTCTAGCATGACTCATAAGAGAATTACCGCTGCTTAAATCACCTAAACCATATGGGTGTCCTAGTTGATGAGCCGCAACACTTTGGTAAACATTTCCAGTTATATTTGTATTGGCTGAATTTATTTTTGAATGAAATTCAACCACTTTTTTATTACTGTTGTATGTAGTGACTGTAGTACCATATTCACTGTTGCTACTTTTACTATAAGTATCACAAGTATTTTTAGAATTATAGTGATATGAATATTATCAGTGGACAGTTCACTTCTATTAATAGCAATAAGCCTATTACCTTTTCATAATTTATTGATATGTGTTTTTTTATTAAATTGATCAAATAATATATTAAAAGCATTTACTTTGATTTTACTTCTAGCTTGTATGAAGGCAGAAACAGTTGATCTACCAATGGAGAAATCATTAAGCTTAAGAAGTTTACCTTTAAAAAACAGTTTCCGCACAAATAACATTCTACATAGTTGTTATAAAATTGAATTTTCTGTTACAGATAAAATCAGTTTTAGGATTTTCATATAAAAGTGAAAAAGGCCAAGCTATTTTATTGAGATTGCAATTCAAAATATTTTTAAGATCTTTATAATTATTCATTATGTCGTACTTCCAACGTATATCTATAAACAATTGGGATATTATCAATATCAAATTGATAATATTCCATACAATCTCATTTGAAAATCAACATTTATATTTAAAAAATGAGTTTATGTTTACATGAACTTCTTATATGTTATAAATTCTTAACTTAATGACACTGGGCACACTTCCTTTGAACAGTTGTTTTAAGGTATAGACTTATAATAATTCAAAGTGATAAATTATAATTATCTACAATCAATATCAATTGCAACAATTACCACATTTGTTTATATTCAGTGGTATGTTTTATTAGTTGAGTATATTTAGAATCTGTATAAAAATAATTTTCATATTTATAAAAAGAATAATTAGAATTATGATAATGATCAACCTTAACATATAAAACAGGTTTTCCCATATTTCGAGCAGTTTCAATTATTGAAGCAATTGTTCCAACCCATCCTACATATGGCATCAAACTAAATAAGCCAAGTGCTAAACTTTGTAAATCGCCTTGAGTTTTTGTATCATAATAAGTTGTTTGGAAATAATAATAAGTAAACTTACTTGGATCTATTCTACTAACTAATGGATTATCAACATTAGAATATTCTCTAGTTATTTTTTCTGTTGTCCCATCTTCATATGTTAAAATCGCTTCTGTTGAGGAAATAATCTCCATTTTTAAAGATTCTCCAGATACTTTATCCAAAATGATAAAAGTATTATCTTCTTGAACGATACTATAATATTCTCCATTTTAAGTTAGTAAATTAGCGTGCATATAAAGGAGTACATAAACAAGTTGTTATTAATGCAATTATTGTGATAATACAAATAAAAAATTTACTTATAGTTAGATTGTTAATCATTGTTTCCACTTACTTTTCTTTAATAATTTATAAAAATAAAACCAATTGATTACCAACCCTACTAACCCAATTATGAAAGATAAAATAACTAATATATTTTTTTCTGGTTCAACAAAAATAAATACCCCCAAAAATATTATAAATAACAATAAAAAGAATAAATTCAACAAGAAAATTATCTTTTTGTTCATAACATTCTCCTCCTTACAGTTTGGAATATCTGGATTTATAGTTTAAAATATCCCAATATATATTCACCTCCTAGCTTTTTATTGTTGATATCTAGATAATTATTTAATTTATTTTTTAATAAAGAAATTCAAGAAACATTTATTAAAATATTTAGATTATTATATTAGTTTTATGAAATATTATGAAAGTTTTGTCAAATATATTATTTTTAAATTTATTGTCTGTAAATATTTTTGTGTCTA
>JAGZCC010000118.1 GCA_018369555.1 Thomasclavelia spiroformis | reverse complement strand
GCTTTTGGCCAATTTATCCTCTTAATATGCCTCATTATCCAGTTCATGTTCTTTAGGCCACGATTTCGCTATTGCTTCCTCTCTCCCACACCTCGCGATGTGAAACTTGCAAGTCGCTATATGATTCGTCGGCAACTACGCTCATGAAGGACTTTCACCTTAGATGTATAACATGCCCGTCATACCAAAAAAGAAAGATTTTTTAATCTTTCTTTTAATAATTATTTTGTTAAAAGAGATGCAGCATCTTTATCAATAATAACTGTTACATTACTATGATTTTGTAAAACACTTGCAGGAAGATCAGTTGTAACTGGACCTTCAATCATTCCTTTTACAGCTTCTGCCTTACCCTTACCAAAAGCTAAAATTAGAATACTTTTTGCATCCATTATATTTTTAATTCCCATACTAATTGCTTGTTTTGGTACTTCATCAATATTTCCATTAAAAAATAATCGTGCATTATCTTCAATAGTACTTTGTTTCAAATCAACATGATGTGTAACAGCATCAAATGGTGTTCCAGGTTCATTAAAACCGATATGTCCATTTGAACCAATACCTAATAATTGTATATCAATAGGATTTTCAACCAGCATTTTATTATATTCATCACAATTTTCTTGAATATTTCCTGCTCCATTTGGTACATGGATATTTTCTGGTTTAATATCAATACTTGAGAATAAATGCTTTTGCATAAAATAATAATAGCTTTGTGGATGTGTTTTTTCTAATCCATAATACTCATCTAGATTGTATGATTTAATATCTTGATAAGAAGTCCCGTTCTCCTTATGATCTTTTACCATTAATTCATACATTTTAATTGGAGTTGAACCAGTCGCTAATCCTAAATTAGCAGTTGGTTTATTTTTTACAACTTCCAACATCATATCAGCAGCTTTTTGGCTTGCTTCTTCATAATTTTCACAAATAATTACTTTCATATTCTGTCCCTCCTTTTATTATAATACTATTTTTAACGGAAAACTTCAAGTTAAAGCTAATTTTTGATATTTTAAAAAAAATAATTTATTTTGTTCATTACAATTATTTATAAATATGTAAAAAAAGATAAACCTATCTACGATATTTCTTTATTTTTCATATAAAATAAGGTAGAATATGTTGTGTACGGAGGTGTTTTTATAATGATAAAAGGAATTGGGGCATCTAGTGGAATTGCTATTGCTAAAGCTTACAAACTAGTTATGCCTGATTTAATTGTAACTAAAGTTACAGTTGAAAATGTAGAAGCTGAAATCAAGAAATATGATGATGCTATGACACAAACTGCAAAAGAATTAGAATCTATTAAAGAAGCTGCTGCTAAAAATCTATCAGCAGAAGAAGCAGCAGTATTTGATGCACATGCATTAGTATTGCAAGATCCTGAATTAAAAAGTCAAGTTGAAGACAAAATAAAAAATGAAAAAATTAATGCTGCTGCAGCACTAGAAGAAGTTGCAAATATGTTTATTGCAATGTTTGAAAGCATGGATGATGATTACTTTAAGGAAAGAGCAGCTGATATTAAAGACGTTTCTCGTCGTTTATTAGCTAATTTATTAGGTAAATCATTACCTAATCCTGCATTGATTGATGAAGAGGTAGTAATTATTGCTGATGATTTAACTCCTTCTGATACAGCACAATTAAATAAAAATTTAGTTAGAGGTTTTGCTACTAATATTGGCGGTAGAACATCTCACTCAGCTATCATGGCTCGTTCATTAGAAATTCCTGCTGTTGTTTCTTGTAAAACAATTACTGAAGATATTAATGAAAATGATATGATTATTTTAGACGGTGAAGCTGGTATTGTTATTGTAAATCCTAGTGAAGAAGAAGTTAAAGAATACCAAGCTAAACGTGAAGCATTTATTGCTTATAAAGAAGAATTGAAAAAACTAAAAAATGAAAAATCTATTACTTTAGATGATCATCATGTTGAGTTAGTAGCTAATATCGGTTCTCCTAAAGATATTCAATCAGTTTTGGATAATGGTGGAGAAGGAGTAGGATTATTTAGAACTGAATTCTTATATATGGAATCTGCTGAATTACCTACTGAAGAACAACAATTTGCCGTATATAAAGAGGTTTTAGAAGGCATGAATGGTAAACCTGTTGTTGTTCGTACATTAGATATTGGTGGAGATAAAAAAATAGAAGCTCTTCCATTACCAGAAGAAATGAATCCATTTTTAGGTGTTAGAGCAATTCGTTTATGTTTCCAAAAAGAAGACATCTTTAGAGTTCAATTAAGAGCTTTACTTAGAGCATCTGTTTATGGTGATTTAAGAATTATGTTCCCAATGATTGCAACTTTAGATGAATTTAGAAAAGCTAAAGGTATTTTATTAGAAGAAAAAGAAAAATTAGTAAATGAAGGTATTGCTGTTTCTGATAATTTCCAAGTTGGTATTATGATTGAAATTCCTGCAGCTGCAGTACTAGCTGATCAATTTGCTAAAGAAGTTGACTTCTTTTCAATTGGTACAAATGACTTAGTTCAATATACTTTTGCAGCAGATAGAATGTCATCTGGCGTTTCATATTTATACCAACCTTTCCATCCATCTATTTTACGTTTAATTAAACACGTAATTGAATCATCTCATAAAGAAGGTAAATGGACAGGTATGTGTGGTGAAATGGCTGGTGAAGCAATCGCAGCACCATTGTTAATTGGTTTAGGACTAGATGAATTCTCTATGTCAGCTACATCTATTTTAGCTCAAAGAAAATTAATTAGATCAATGAAAAAATCTGAAATGAATGAATTAGCGTCTAAAGCTATTAATTGTTCTACAATGGACGAAGTAGTTGCTTTAGTAAAAGAATATATTGAATTATAATATATTTATAAAAAATGTCATGAATTAAATTCATGACATTTTTATTATCATTTAGTAGCTGAATTAATAATTTTCTTAATTGTTAAAATAGTTAGATAATTAGTTATCAATTTTATTATTTTAAAATTAATCTACAAATCTAGTAAAGTTAAATCAACTTCTTAAGTTGGAATAATTGTCTATAATAAAGCATTTTTCTAAAACAATATCATTGATTCTAATAGCTATAATAATCCATTAAATAACTTATACTTTAATAAAAAAATAAGGTAATACGTCTAAAAATCATCTAAATTCAATAAAAGATAGTTTAAATCATGAATATATATTTTAATAAAATTTTCGATTATGATTCCATCAATCTTATAACAAAAAAAGATACCGGAAGGTATCATCTTAAATAATAAAAAAAAGAACCGGCAGCTTGC
>JAGZCC010000117.1 GCA_018369555.1 Thomasclavelia spiroformis | reverse complement strand
TGCAAAAGATGTTCTTGCAAAAGCAATCGCTAACTTACAAACAGTAAAAACACCAGTAAATAATGGTGATACAACTGTAAGTGTAAAAACAGGTGATGATGTATTAGTTGGAACATTAGCAGGTCTAGCATTATTAAGTATTGCAGGAGCTAAGGTGCTTAGAAAAAAAGAAAATGATTAAAAATAAATAGTAGAGTTAATGACATACGTCATTTCTCTACTTTAGTTTAAATTTATATGACGAAAGGGAATAAGGTATGAATAATAAAAAAATTAAGACAGCATTGGTAGCAGCAATGCTAACATCAACTATGACTTATAATATACCAGCAATTAGTGCAGCTACACTAACTCAAAAAAATGTTGATAATCCAGTTTTAGTACCAACACCTAAGAAAGTAACTTATGAAGAAAATATTCTTTCTGTAACTAATTCAGTTAACATTAAAGGAAAAGATGTAGCTGATACAGATGCAGTTAGAGAATTAACTGAATTTTTAGAAAGTAATTCAATTACTGTAAACGAAGAATATCAAGATGGATCTACTACTATTATTATTGGTGAAGAAGATGATGAAGTAGATGGTTTAGATGCAACTAGAAATAATTTAGGATTAGTAGATGCAGCTACTTTGGATGATGAAGGATATGTATTAGCTGTTGATAGTGATAATAATGGAACTGTATTAATTGAAGGTAAAGATGGTGATGGAACGTTCTATGGTGTTCAAACGTTAACACAATTAGCAGTTAATGATGAAGGAGTTTTAAAATCTAAAGAAGCGAAAATTGAAGACGAACCTACAATGACAACTAGAGGATCTATTGAAGGATTCTATGGTAATCCATGGTCTCATCAAGATAGATTAAATCAAATTGAATTTTATGGTAAATCAAAATTAAATACATATATTTATGCTCCAAAAGATGATGTTTATCATCGTGAAAAATGGCGTGAACCATACCCACAAAATGAAATGAATCGCATGAATGAATTAATTGAAACTTCAAAACAAAATAAAGTTGATTTTGTATTTGCGCTTTCTCCAGGGATTGATATTCAATTAACTGGAACAAATGCAGAAGCAGATTATCAAGCTTTAGTTAATAAATGTCAAGCAATGTATGATATGGGAGTTAGAAGTTTTGCTATTTTCTTTGATGATATTAAAAATAAACAAGGAACAGAACAAGCTAACTTATTAAACCGTTTTAATAAAGAATTTATTCAAGCCAAAGGTGATATTACACCATTAATTACTGTTCCAACTGAATATGATACAAATGCAATGAGTAATGGAACTGAATTAAATGCTTATACTAAGAATTTTAGTGAAACATTAGATCCAAGTATTAAAGTATTATGGACAGGAACTGCAGTAGTACCTGAAGGAATTGATATTGCTAATGCTGAATTTATCAAGAGTATTTATGGTGAACGTGTAGGTATTTGGTGGAATTATCCTGTTACAGATTACATTACTGATAAATTAGGATTGGGACCAGTTTATGGCTTAGATAAAGGATTAGCTAATGAATTAGATTTTTTAGTTATGAATCCAATGGAACATGCTGATTTATCAAAAATATCTTTATCAACTGGTGCAGATTATTCATGGAATACTGAAGCATATGATTATGATAAGTCATTTAAAGATAGTATTACAAATATTTATGGCGATTTAGCACCATATATGTATACTTTTGCTAACCATTCTACAAGATTAGTAGCGGGATGGGCTTCTACTGGTAGAGCTGATGCTCCTGATGTAAGAGCATTAATGGATGAATTTATTAAGAAGAATGCAAAAGGAGAAGATGTTAGTGTTGAAATTGAAGCTTTAACTAGTGAATTTAATAATATGATTCTTGCAGCAGATAAATTACAAGAATTGTTACCAGCTGATCAATTAAGTCATTGTAATGCTAATTTGAATAAATTAAGAAGTTTAGGTGAAAATGATAAACTTGCTTTAGAATTATTTATTGCATATAATGAAGGCGATGATGCAAGTATTGCTTCATTAAAGAGACAATTAAATGCAGCTTTACCATCATTAAAATCAGGTAAAAAAGTTTCTGAATTGACAGCATTGGAATTTATTAATAAAGCAGTCAACTATAATCCGGATGCTGTTGCGGGATTTGAAGTTTCAAATACTTTTGTTACGCCAGGTCAAGAAATTCAATTAACTAACACAAGTTCTGTCTCTTCAACTGATTTAGAATGGACGTTTGAAGGCGCAAATATTGAAACAAGTACAGAAGAAAATCCAGTAATTAGTTATGCTAAAGAAGGGGTTTATACAATTTCATTAAAAGCTAAAAATAAGTTAGGAGAAGATGAGGAAGTAAAAACAGGAATTATCACTGTTTCTAATGAAGCAAATAATGAAATCATTAATTTATCAAAAGGAAAGAAAGCTACTGCCACAAGTTATACAGGAGCTTCTGAAGCACCAGAAAAAGCAATTGATGGAATTACATCAACAAAATGGTGTGCAACAGGATATAATCGACCACACACATTATATATTGATTTAGGACAAGAAATGACAGTTACAAATGTAACAATTTCACATGCAGAAATTGGTGGAGAAGGTTCTGGATTAAATACACGTGATTATCGCATTGAAGTAAGTAAAGATGGTAATGAATATGTTGAAGTTGCTAATGTTAAAGGAAATGTTGCGGGATTAACTAGTGATAATGTTCCAGTAAGTATTGCAAGATATGTTAAATTAATTGTTGATACACCAACACAAGGTGGAGATTCAGCAGCAAGAATTTATGAAGTTGAAGTAAATGGTTTAGAAAAAGCTATTACGCTTCCACCGATTTATGTAGAGGAAGCTGATAAAACAACATTAAAGATTGCCTTAGATTTAGCTAATGCAATTACTGATGAAGATTTAGCTAATGTTGTACCAGTAGTGGTAGAAGAATTTAAAGCAGCATTACAACAAGCCAAAGATGTATATGATAATGTAAATGCTACACAAGCTAAGGTAAATCAAGCTTTTGATCGTTTAGCAGAAGCTATGCATATGTTGAACTTTGTAAAAGGTGATAAAACAGCCTTAAAAGCATTCATCGATAAAGTAAGTGGTTTAGAAGCAGCAAAATACACAGAAGCTACATGGACACCATTCAATGATGCCTTAAAAGCAGCAACTAGTGTATATGAAGATGTTAATGCAATGCAAGAAGAAGTAAACAATGCATATAATGAATTAGTTACAGCCTTCTTAAACTTAAGATTAATTCCAAATAAAGATTTATTAGGAGATTTAATCAATCAAGCAGAAGGATTAGAA
>JAGZCC010000116.1 GCA_018369555.1 Thomasclavelia spiroformis | reverse complement strand
TATCCTTAGTCCACCAGTTTAAAATCATACGTTGCTTTTTACTAAATGGTTTAAATTTAAAAATGACCTGCTTTATTTTAGCCATCTTGTTGACCCTCGCTCCAATCAGAAATTGCAGTACCCGATAAAGCTTCGATAAATCCATCATCTTCGTACTCTTCTACATCATCTACTGGTGACCTAGCCTTATCTAATTCTAAACGTTCTTTAGCAATAGCTACTTTTTCCTTCTCTAGCTTAAGTCTTTGTCGCTCTAACTCTGTTGTTGCAGTAGCACCGGTAATTTCTTTAATAAAGTGCATTGCCTTAACATCACCGCTAACTGCTTTCTGAAAAGCAACAGTAAGCATCAACATTTGATTATCAGCGTCTTCTATATCTACCCCTAGCTGGTTTAATTTCGACATGTTTTCCGGTAAAACTGGCAAAGATAAAAGCAGGTCCATTGCCTGCTTCATTTTTTTCTTTCTTCTACGTGTTTTTACGCTTGCTTTTCCTCCTCTTGAACCAGCTTCTCTAGCCGTTTCTTTTGTAAAAGGGACTAGGTTTTTTTTGCTTGTTTCATTCATATCTCATAATAAATTAGCAAGCGGTGATACAATATAATAACCATATTATCTTAAGCCTCATTTACATATTTTAATAGTTTGTTACATAGAGGAATTCCTATCAAAAACAGTACCATACCGCTTATACCAACACTTAAAAAAGAATATAAAAAGGGAACATTTAAAACATATAATAGTTCTAGCCCTACAAAAGTTCCGCTTAATAAAGCATAAATAATACTGTTTAAGTAAATATTCTTTACAACTTTAGCAAATACATAAAACTGTAATATTTGAATGCAAGCACCTGTTATAATATCAATTATTCCTAATGAACTTGACAAGTTAGCAACTATCACGCCAAGAACAAGACCTTTGGCCAATCTTTTATCTAATATGCCAAAAGGAAGCAGCAAGGTAGCTACTCTAAATTGAAGCGGTCCAAAGCTGACTGCGTTTAATGTATAACATAAAGTTACATATGCTGCACATATAATACTATTTAAAGCTATTCCTCTTATTTTTTTATTTTTCATAAAGTCCTCCTTTTATTTTTTGGAAAGTACACCATATTTCCATATTGTGATCATCTATTATTTTTAAATCTTTAATTCTTTTGCCACTTCTTTTTAGTTTTTTTGAATATATACATCCATTTTTTAAATAATACGAAGTACCAAATCTACTCCCACTACAAACCGAACTACTATCAACAGTATCGAATTTAACAGTTGGATTATTTAGATTTTTTAACCTTGTATATCCCAAACCGTGAATTTTAGCTCCACAACTATGCGCTATGCTAATCATTTGGTTTAAAATCTTCTCATTTTTAACCCATTTACATTCTTGAGTTAATCCACTAGCACCAATTGCAACATAGTTATAGTCTTTACACATCTCTCTCCACCTTTTTAAACCTAAACATTTATGAAAAACTGGTATGCTTTTTTTATTTGTTCTTGCTTCTAAATAAGCTGTCATTTTATATGTTTCTTCAATCCCGATAATTGTATAAAGATCCAGCTCAAAGAAATATTTGATATCATATTTATTAATAAAATCAATATAACTGTCTAAATATGATTTCATATCTTCGTTTTTATTGGAATTCATAAAAGTAAATGCTCCACTGTCCAACAAAAACATTTTGCAATCTTCACTTAGATAGTATTTCATTAATTCTTCTTTTCTAGAAAAATTTCTTAAATACCAATAGGACTGTAAAACAAAAGCCGGTTTAGAATTATTGATAACTTCAGGACTTGAAAACAAGTAACCAGAACCTGCTAAGAAAATTTTCATGCTATATCAACATTTTCATATCCAAGCGACATTAATTTGTCCTTGCACTCATTTGCTTCATCTTCTGTGGTAAATGTTAATTTTACAATGAATTTTTTTGTTTTAGTATCCTGGGTTAAATATTCCATTTGTTTTTCAAGCTCATCATCTAATATATCCACATTAAGGAAACCAAAATCGCTCATATTAATACATGCAATATTATCAAGTTCTATATCCAGTAACTCAAAATCCCATGTAGCGAATTCACTAACTTTATTATCAGCCAGCCTAAACGCTTTTATCTGTTCCTCGGTTAAATCATCAGCCACAATGCAGGGAACTTCGGCAAGTTTTAATTTTACAGCTGCTTTTAGTCGTGTATGGCCAGCAACAATCACATTATTTTTATCTATAATGATCGGAACTTTAAATCCAAACTGTTTTATCGATTCTGCAACCGGACCGACTGCATCATCATTGTTTCTAGGGTTGTTTTTATACGCTTTAATTTCGCTTGTTTTAAACATTTTAATACTAATACTAATAAATATCCCTCCTCGGTTAAATCACGCTTAAAACGAAAATAAAAAAGCACCTCAAAGGTGCTGAATTATTTAATTGGCGTCGATAGTAAGATTCGAACTTACGCATGGATCCCTCCATCTAACTGTTTAGCAAACAGCTCTCTTAAGCCACTTGAGTATATCGACATTGGGAAAGGTGGTTTATAGGATTGTTTCATTTAAACCACGATATCATAATAACACCTTGTAGTACTGGAATTCTACCTTAAAAGTACATTAGTTTTACATTTAAACCACCTTAAAAGTACTGTGAAAGTACCTTAATTTTACTTTTCTTTTTTTCTTTTATTATTTTCTTTTCTAACATAATTATTAAACTGCTTATTAAGATCATCTAAATTTGGAATGTTTTCTAAATCTAAATACTTCGATAATTCTAAGCATATTTTAGGTATTTCGATGATATATGAAGACTCACTAATATAACGTTCATGTAACCGTTCAATCATATCTCCATAGCCTTTTGAATTGATATATATATTAACAATTGTTCTTTGACCGCTTTTGAGCAAATAAAGAACCGGAGTGAATCTATCCAGTTCCTCGTTAAACAGCTCCAAGCGCTTATTTATTAATTCTCTGCGCATCATCATGCTGGTTATTTGTTCATCTTTTGGTTTTGAGTACCCTCCTGGCATTTCCTTGCTGAATTTAACCGACTGCGGAGTCGGAATGTCCTCGCACTCAATTTCCAGTGAAAATTTTTCTTGATTAAGTGTTCTTATTGCTTTTAGATATGTTTTCACTTTTTCTATAGTTTCTTTTTCTTCAATGCTGTACTTAGCCATTCCTTATCCTCCCCAAATCGTTTTTTATTATTATTTTTTATTAACGTATTCATCAAAATTCATATGATTTTTTATCAGTTTTCTATTTCTAGATTAGCACATTGCACTGGAAGGAAACGGTTTTCTTCGAATGGACTATCGGATATTGTGCCATCAACGTATTCTCTATGAATTGCATTTTTGCTAATCAATCCAATTTGGCAAATAAGTTT
>JAGZCC010000115.1 GCA_018369555.1 Thomasclavelia spiroformis | reverse complement strand
TTATTGATGCTATACCATACAGTTTTGATTTTATTAAAATTATATACATAAATACTATAATTAATTTTATAATTTTCATTTTAGTAAGCTATATTTTTATCTTAATCAAGTAATTCATTCTGTTGTAAATATATGATTAAAAATTAATTATTAGAAATTGTATAATATTTTATTCATTTAATATTTCTCATATTTTTTTAATACCTCAGGCTCAATTTCTTAATATTGATGAAATTTTGAAATCATATTTACCGATAATACCGCTAAATAAAATATAAACTTAGAAATTATCAATAAATATATTTTTTTAAGTTCATAGATGCCTCCAACAGTTAAAATATGAATAACAAAAATCATATAAATAAAATTATTTAAAAAAATAGAATCAGTAAAATATAAGCAATTTATTTAAAACAACTTGAATGTTATTAACTGCATCCTACTATCTTGATTTACCTCACTTGTCTATAATTTTTAAATTTAAATTATTTTCCCTTATAAATATTTTTTCTATTATGAAAATACTTTATATCTACATATTAATAAAGTTTATATTATTTTTTACACCCACATCATAACATAAAAAAAAGAGAAATATTATTTTTTCTCTTTAAACGGTTAAATATGTAATTAAACGGTCAAATTTTTATTATTTAGTTTCATAATATACTTTTAATACTTTTTTCAATTTGATCTAGCTGAAAAAAATTATGTAGTGAAAACTGGTTTTGAACTATTAGATTATATATTAATTGAAAAAAATGATATTTTAAAAAAGTATCACATAGAAACATTTATTACTTGTCAAATAAATTATTGTCCACTAAAAGATAAATATTTTTATAATTTTAGGAAATTCAATCAATAATGTAATCGAAAATTGCAGTTCTAATTACACAAAACAAACAAAAATTAATATTAGCTAATATCAAAATAACTATTATATAAAAATACAAAACAGTATATCTAAACTAACCCTAAAAAATAATTCTACAAATCATGGTTATGGGATAAAAAATACAATGGTATTATTGATTTCTCTGAAGATAATTACTTTTCCATTGTTAAAATAATAATTTCACTTTTTAAAACCAAATAATTTTTCATGTTATTGATATTGTTAAAATTTAAAGAGTGATATCAAAATAACTCTTTTTTATTAACACTCAGATAATCAAATAAAAAAGTAGAGTTTCCTCTACTTCAAAATAATATGATAAAATCTTTATACACCAACACTAACAGTTTCTGGAAGTGTACTTCCCCCATCAATAACCATCGCTGTTCCCGTAATATAACTACTTTCATCACTACCTAAAAAAGCAGCTAAATCACCAATTTCTTCAGGTGAAGCTAAGCGTTTTAAAGGTGTCGCATCAGCAATAGCCTGTTTAACACTTTCAGGATTATTAGCATCACTTTGTCTAGCAATGCTATTGGCCATTGGCGTATCTACATAACCCGGACAAATCGCATTAACATTAATTCCATCTTTAGCAAACTCTCTTGCAAGTGATTTGGTTAATCCAATCAAAGCAGCTTTACTTGTAGCATAGCCAACTTCTCCTTCATCAGCTACCATATACCCTGTAACTGAACTCATAATAACAATCTTACCATTTTCATTTTTAACCATTGATGGTAAAATCGCCCGACAAATATTCCATGCTCCTTTTACATTAACATCTAAATGAAAATCATAATCTTCTTCATCTGTTTCTAAAAAGTTTTTTAAACGACATACTCCCGCATTAGATACTAAAATATCAATCTTGCCAAAAGTAGCAATTCCCTTATTAACAGCATTTTTACAATCATCCATTTTGGTAACATCAGTCTTTACAAAAATACTTTTAATTCCATATTCTTTTTCTAATTGATCACAAAATTCTTGTGTTGAATTACTACGTGCACACAAAATTAAATTTGCCCCTTGTCTTGCATATACTTTTGCAATTCCTTCACCAATTCCTTTACTTGCACCAGTAATAAGTGCTACTTTACCTTCTAATTTCCCCATCTTTTTTCCTCCATTTTACTTAAAAGCAACTATATATTTTAAATATTCAATCGTATCTTTTAATAAAAATAATCTCGATTCTAAATTATAATCAATTACAATTGTATTAACATTTAATTTTTTCATTAACTTTAAATAATCAATGAGCTTTAACTCTAAGCAATATTTTGAAACTTTTTTAGAAAAAATAGAAAAATATAACTTATTATCTATACTAACTGGATTCTCTAATAAAAACTTAATTTCATCTTTTGGTAACGTTAGTAGTCTTTTTTTAGATATTTTTATTTTAGTAATTATATAAACCGGATTATTTTTAAGATATTCTAAAATATCTCTTAAACTATCTAAATCATTATTATTCTGATAATTATAAATCATCTGAAGTAATGTCATTATTTAAATCCTCTAAAAAATCGATATCAAACAATTCTTTATGATCATCGACTTCAAAAAACAAACATCTTTCAAGATATTTATTTAAAATTTTCCTACCTCCATGCTCTCCTTTTAATCGCTTCAATTCATCAACATATTTACAATCAAAAATAGTTGGATTACCTACTTTATTTTGATAACTTAGAGTTGCAAGTGAATAATTAGAAACATTATAATTATCCAACATTTTATTTAAAGTTTGATAATTTAAATTAATTTGATCAGCAACTACAAACATTACTTGAAAGTTATCTTGTTCATTAATCATCTCTAAACCTGCTTTAATTGAATGTGAGATTCCATCTTTACATTTAGATGAATATACATAATCTAATTCAGGATATGTTTTTGTTATTTCAAAATATTGAGTAACTACAATTAATTTACAATCATTTCGCATTGAAACTAATTTAATGAGATTATCTAAACCATAGCGATATAATTCTTTATCATTTATCTTATAAAATAACTTATTAGTACCAAAGCGGCGGCTATTGCCTGCCGCTAAATAAATAATATATGTTTTCATTATTCCTCAGGTAAACTCATTAATACTTTTTCTGGTGTCATCGGTAAATCTCTAAGCCAAATTCCAGTAGCCTTAAAAATCGCATGGGCAATTGCAGGAGAAGGCGTATTGATAACAATCTCTCCAATTGACTTAGCTCCAAAAGGTCCACTTTGTTCATAACTGCTTTCAAATTCAACACGTAATCTTCCCATATCTAAACGTGTAGGAATTTTATATTGCATTAATGAATTTTCATTAATAGCCCCTTTGGCACTATACTGAATATTTTCAAATAAAGCCATCCCAATTCCTTGGACAATTCCTCCTTCAGTTTGGACTCTTGCTAAATTAGTATTAATTACTGTACCGCAATCAACTACTGCAACATAATCCAATACATCCACTTGTCCAGTATATTTATCTAATTCAATTTCAACCATTCCAACCATAAACGGTGGTGGTGACACTGGTGAAGAATGTGACATAGTAACTTGCACTGGAATTTCGTTACCAC
>JAGZCC010000020.1 GCA_018369555.1 Thomasclavelia spiroformis | reverse complement strand
CTTATAATGAGGTTACATTGTAACATCTTTTTGATAATGACCCAATTGGGACATTATCAAATTGGATATATTAAGACATTATCATTTTTGAATCAGATTGCTACAATATATTAGATTTTTTATAGTTGACAAATAATTAAAATTTTAATAAACTTTAATAGAATTAAATAGACTGGTTCGAAAGCCAAACCCAGTATAAAAAACTAAGAATAATAATAAAAGTGGCTTTGCCACTTTTTATTATTATTTGGCTTCAAACTGTAATTTTGGAGAGGTAAGAAAATGAAAAAAAGAAAAGATTTAATTAAGATGATTACTTTAAATGCAATGGTTGCTACTATTTATGCAGTGTTAACTTTGATGATTCAACCACTGGCATATCGAGAATTGCAATTAAGGTTATCAGAGATTGTTGTATTATTAGCGTTTTATAATAAAAAACTAATACCAGGGCTAGCAATAGGATGTTTTATAGCAAATATTCCTTCACCTTTAGGGGTTGTTGATTGGATTGTCGGTCCTTTAAGTACATTAGTTGTATGTTATTTTATGAATAGGGTAACGAATATTTATTTTTCGGCTTTAATTGGTTCGCTTGCAACAGGATTAATTGTTGGTGGTGAATTGTGTTTAGTTTATCATATTCCTTATTTAATTAATGCACTGTATGTTTTTATTGGTGAAGCAATTGTGTTATATTTAGGAACAGTTGTTTTTAAACGATTAGAAAAGAATGTTAAATTTATAGAATATATTAAGGAGTAATTATGGAGCGTTATAGTCATATCTTAGAAAAAGATAAAAGAGAAATAGTTTTATTAAAGTCGAGACCATGTATATGGGGTAAGTGTTCGTTTTGTGATTATATTGAAGATAACGATGTTGATCAAAAAGAAAATCAGAAGATTAATGATGAAGTATTGAATAATATAACTGGTCAATATGGAGTATTAGAAGTTATTAATTCAGGTAGTTTTTTTGAATTACCCGATGAAACAATAGAGAGAATATATAAAATTATTGATGAAAAGAAGATAAAGAGATTATATATTGAAGCTCATTATTTATATAAAAAGAAAATAAAAGCTTTAAGAGAAAAATTTAAAATAGAGATTATCGTAAAAACTGGTATTGAAACTTTTAATGATGAAATGAGAAACAATGTTTTAAATAAAAATGTGCATTTTGACAAAATTGAAGAAATATTAGAAGATTTTGATTCACCTTGTTTAATGGTTGGTATCCAAGGTCAAACTAAAGAAATGATTAGAAAAGATATTGAAATATTAACCAAATATTTTAATCATGGAACAATTAACATATATCGAAATAATTCTACGCCAATAAAAAGAGATGAAAAATTAATAAAATGGTTTGATGAGGAATATCATGATTTAAAAAATAATAAAAAATATGATTATTTAGGAATCCCTACTGATTTTGGAGTTGGGGATTAAAATTTAGACATAAATTAAATAATGATGGGTATATACTAAGAGTTTAGTTTCTTTGAAATAATTATCAATATTGTTTTATGACAATATGTTTTATTATTGCTAAAATATGGTTGTTTCACTAATATAGCTTATGGTTATATTAAAAGAGATAGCTATATTAATGAAAAACAAGAACAAATAGCAGATTGTATCTTGAGGAATTAGTTTAAAATTGATAGAATAGGTATGTAAAAATATTTAGATTAGGAGTGGAATATATGGCTATTTTAGCAGGTGATTTTAAAACAGGGTTAACTTTAATTGTTGATGGTGATCCTTGTCAAGTTTTAGATTTTCAACATGTAAAACCAGGTAAAGGAGCTGCTATCTTAAAAACAAAGATGAGAAACCTAAAAACTGGTGCGATTCAAGAAAGAAACTTTAATGCTTCTACTAAGTTTGAAGCAGCAAACATTTCTAGAAAAGAAGCTCAATATTCATATGAAGCAGATGGTACATATTATTTTATGGATATGGAAACATATGAAACATATGAATTGGCTGAGGAACAAGTAGGGGATACTAAATACTATATTATTGAAGGTTCAACTGTTTCATTGATGTTCTTTGAAGGATTATTACTATCTGTATCAGTTCCAGAAAAAGTTGAATTAACTGTTGTGGAAACAGATCCAGCAATTAAAGGGGCACCATCTAATCAAACAAAAGATGCTGTTACAAATACTGGATTAACATTAAGAGTTCCTCAATTTATTGAACAAGGAGAAGTAATTGTTGTATTTACAGCTGATGGTAAATACTCAGGAAGAGCTTAATAAAGCTCTTTTTTAGAATTATGAATAAGATTGTTTTAATTACCGGTGGAGCTCAAGGTATTGGTAAAGCTATTGCGATTGAACTGGCAAAACAAGGCTATGATATAGTGATCAATTATTTAACATCGTCAAAAGAAGCTGAGGCATTGAAAGAGATGATTATTGAGCAATATAATGTTCGTTGTATGATAGTTCAATGTGATGTTTCTAAGGAAGATAAAGTTGATGAAATGATTTCATTGATTGAAGCTACTTTTGGTGGAGTTGATATTTTAATCAATAATGCTGCGATTGATTTATCAAACTTATTTCATTTAAAAAATGCTGAAGAATTTAGAAAAACATTAGATGTAAATGTAGTAGGGGCGTTTAATTGTAGTAAACGGGTGTATCGTCATATGATTGATCAAGAATATGGAAGAATAATAAATATTTCTTCGACTAATGGGATTAATACTTATTATCCAATGTGTATTGATTATGATGCAAGTAAAGCTGCATTAATTTCAATGACGCATAATTTGGCTTTTGAATTTGCACCATATATTAATGTAAATTGTATTGCACCAGGATTCATTGGTACTGAAAATGAATTAGATGGATATGATGAAGCGTTTTTAAAGGAAGAAACAGAAAAAATAATGGTTAATCGTTATGGTAAACCAGAAGAAGTAGCTTATTTAGTTAAGTTTTTAATTAGTGATGAAGCTAATTTTATCAATAATACGATAATTCGTATTGATGGTGGCCAAAAAGGAAGCTGTTGAAAAAGCATAAACTAGGTATTGTTTAATGTTTATAAATTTGGCATAGTCGAGCAAGTCGTCTATGTCTTTTTCTTTTAGAGAGAATACTTTAAAATTTGGATAGTTAAAAAAGGAGCACAGTGCTCCTTTAACCAAAGTTATTTTATTACATGACAACTTAGAATCCCATAATATTTAAAGCATTCAACCGCTTTTTCATCGATTACTTCACCACAAATCAAAATAGGAACTGCTGGTGGACAACCAACAGAAGATTTTGCTAAAACCTTACCAACACATTTATCAATAGGTAATGTTTCAAAAGGTGAAAGCATAGCTTTACGAATTGACATAGATACAGTTGGATAAGAAAATTGAGGTAGCGAAACTTTAATAGCTTGCTTACGAGGGATTTTTATTAAATAATCAGTCAAATATTGGATATCCGCCTCTTTAAGCGAAGGGGTTAACATAAAAACAACATAGTCTGGATCAAAAAATTCCACGATTATATTTTGCTTTGCTAATAACTTGGCAAATTCACTACCACTATATCCATAATCCTTTGTAGCAATCGTTAATTTAAGAGGTTCATTACCAATCAGTTGATAGCCATTTTTGATAAGCTTTTGCTTCATAGCATCAATAATTGGAATAAAATTTGTTAATTTATTTGTCAGTTGTTCTAAGTATACATTTGCTAAATCCAAAGATTGTAGTATTAAATAAGAAGGACTTGTAGATCCAAATAATCGAAAAGCTTCTTTTACATCACTATCCAAAAAAGATAATCGATTTTTTGATAGATGTAGATAGGCTCCTCCAGTTAATACAGGAAGTGTTTTATGAGCTGAATCACAACACATGTCACAACCTAAATCAATTGGATGTAATGAAGTGGGAAGAAACTTCAAATAAGCGCCATGTGCATTATCTACTAATAATAAGACATCATATTTATGACAAACATTCGCTAATTCAAAAATCTTAGCTTGATTACCTAAATAATCAGGTGAAGTAATATAAACAGCTACTGGTAATTGTTTAGCTTTTTTTAATGCTTCGTCAAGGGTACCTGGTTCAATTAGACAAGATAGATAGGTGTTATCAAACGCATATAGCCACTCGATGGAAAAGTCTAATAAGGCAACAGCACTAATAAATGTGCTATGAGCATTTCTTGCAGCCCAAATTAAAGGATTTTTAGATTTTTCTTTTGCATATTGTAAAGTTAGTGATAACATTGCACGAATAGCGTGTGAAGAACCTTCTGTTGAATAGAAGGTTCGCGAATTAAAAAGCTTGCTGGCATTTAATTCACTTTCTTTGATAATACCATGTGCTTCATATAAACTATCAGCTCCAACAATTTCTGTGATATCATCAGCTTCATACCCCAAATAGGGAGTACCTTTGTGTCCAGGCATATGAAATCGTTTAGGGTTTTGTTTGTTGTAATGGACGATAAAATCATGAATTGGTGTTTTCATTATTCATTTCCTGAAAAAGCTCGATTGATAGCTACCATAATTGCACATTCCATTCTTTTACGGAATAACTCACAGCCAGCTTCATAGACACCGGTAATTGATCCGGTAGCATGATATGCATTTGCTGCACAACCACCTGAGCAATAAAGTCTTGCCCAACAGTCTTTGCATTCTGGGTGGGCGTAAACGTTGCATGAAGCAAATTCATTTTGAATTTGATGATTTGTCACACCGTTCCAAATATCACCTAATTTAAATTTCTCATCACCTACGAATTGGTGACAAGGATATAAATCTCCCCAAGGAGTAACGGCCATATATTCAGTTCCTGAACCACAACCAGAAATTCTTTTATAAATACAAGGGCCACTAGTAAGATCAATCATATAGTGATAGAAAGTAAATGGATCATTTTCTTTATCATGTTTTAACATGAGTTCAGCAAGTTTTTCATATTGATCCATTACAATTTCCATATCTTCTTTGGTTAGGGCAGATGGATCATCAGCCCCACTTACAACAGGTTCCATACTTAGTTCACGGAAACCAAGATCCAACATAGTTTGAACATCCTTTAAAAAGTCAGGATTTGCATGTGTAAATGTACCACGCATATAATAGTCTTTGCCACCGCGCGCTTCAACAAGTTTTTGAAATTTTGGGACGATTTTTTCCCAACTGCCTTTGCCAGCATAATCGACACGATAACGATCATGGATTTCTTTACGACCGTCTAAGCTCAATACTACATTACTGCACTCACGATTAGCAAATTCAATGACATCATTATCAATTAACATCCCGTTTGTTGTTAAGGTGAAACGGAAATTTTTGTTTTTTTCTTTTTCAATTGAACGGGCATAAGCCACTACATTTTTTACCACTTGGAAATTCATTAACGGTTCACCACCAAAGAAGTCAACTTCAAGGTTATGGCGATTTCCTGAGTTTTCAACTAAAAAGTCAAGCGCTTGTTTACCAACCTCAAAACTCATTAATGCACGTTCACCTTTATATTTTCCTTGGCTTGCAAAGCAATATGAACAATTAAGATTACAAGTGTGGGCGATGTGTAGACACAAAGCTTTTACAACACCTGATGTTTTTTCTTTTAAAGTTCCAGCCATTGGTTCAAAAGTATCCTTGGCAAAAAGTTTTCCTGCCTCTTTTAGTTCAGTGATTTGTTGATAACATTCGTGCAAATCATCTTCACTAATATCGATGCGGTCTTGATAAAGTTCTTTCATTTGTGAAATCAATGTATCTTTATCTTTATCAAGATAGTGTGCTATCATTTCATAAGCCACTTCATCAACTGCATGAACAGAACCTGAACAAACATCAAGTACGATGTTATATCCGCCTAATTTATATTGATGTATCATATTTTAATTTCTCCTTTATAATATAAAAAATGTCGCCAATTTGGCGGCATTATTTTTTGATTTGAATTACTTCTCGTTTTTCTTGTTTGTGTTTTCACATTTCTGATTTGCAATACCACAGCTAGTTTTGCAAGCAGATTGACAAGATGTTTGACACTCACCACAACCACCGTTTTTGGCACTATCACAAAGATTACGAGTTTCAAGAGTCTTGATGTGTTTCATAATAATAAACCTCCCAATATAATTTTTTATAGGTATCGATATTTCATACATTATTGAATAATATCTCAGCTAAAGTTTATCATTTTTATGTTAAAAAGTCCATAGCATATTCCTATTTTAAAAAAACAAGCAATTCATTTTAATCTAATGATCTTTTCATATTTGATAGTGCAAGTAAAATAGATAATTTACCATATTCTAATGTTAAACCACCTTGCAAATATAATGTATAAGGTTCAATAACAGGTGCATCAGCACTTAATTCAATTGTACTACCTTGAGTAAAACTACCGGCTGCCATAACTTCATCAAAAGGATATCCAGGCATTGGTGCTGGTAAAACATGAACAAATGAATCAATTGGACTTGTTTGTTGAATACCTTGAGTAAATTTAACTAAATTATCTTTAGTTTTAAGTTCCAAAGTTTGTATGATGTCTGTGCGTGATTCATCATAGCGAGGAGATACATTGGAATATCCTAGCTTTTCTAACATATAAGCTGTAAATACAGCTGTTTTTAAAGCATTTTTAACAGCATTAGGGGCCATAAATATGCCCTTAAAAAAAGTATTGTTTAAATTGAAATTTGCCCCTAATTCTTTTCCAATTCCAGGAGCCGTTAAACGTTCAGCAACCATATGAATCAATGCTTTATTTCCAGCAACATATCCGCCTGTAGGGGCAATTCCCCCTCCAAGATTTTTCATTAAAGATCCCACAACAACATCAGCACCAACATGACCGGGTTCTTTAGTTTCTACTAATTCGCCATAACAATTATCTACCATAATAATAACATCTTGATTAACTTCACGAATTTTACTAATAATTCTTTCGATTTTAGCAAGAGAAAGTGATTTACGATGAGAATATCCCCTAGATCTTTGAATTTCCACTAATTTAACATTATTTTCTTTTAAACGATTGACAATACTTTCATCATCAAAGTCATCATTAATTAATTCAATCTGTTCATACTTAACACCACTTGCTTTCAATGATTGACTTGAATTACCACTAATTCCAATCATCTCCTGTAAGGAATCATATGGCGCACCAGATAACGAAATCATTGTATCACCATGTTTTAATAAAGCAGAAAGCGTTAAATAAATTGCATTTGTTCCACTCATAATTTGTGGTCGTACTAAAGCATCTTCACTACCAAGAACAGTAGCAAAAATTTTTTCTAATTTATCTCTTCCTTCATCATAATTTCCATATCCATTGATATCACTAAAATCTGAATAAGAAACTCTGTTTTCAATAAAAGCAGCCAAAATACGATTAGAATTCGTCAAACAAACCGTATCAATTTCTTTATAGATATTTTGTAAAACTGTATCAGATTCCTGAGCTAATTCTAGTAAATCTGGATTAATTTGTTCAAGTATCAAATATAAAACCTCCTATAAATAATTCATTGTTTATTATACACGAATATTATTGATTTGTGTTGCTATCTAGGAAAATAAATAATGTATTTTGTGAAATGTTGTCAATAGTTACAATGATCTTGATATATTTATTGTTTTATTATGAAAAATATAAACAAGGGAAGAAAAAGATATATCGAATTATAATAAAAATTATATAAAAATGTTTTATTTTATATATAGATTATATATAATCTATTGTATTGAGAGGTAAAAATAATGGAGATATCAAATAAGTTGACCAAAGCAATTAAAGAAGTCAATTATTTAAGAGTAGAAAATGCGGCACGTTATCGTGTTATCATGCGATATTTTTTCTTGGAATATGAAAAAATACATTATTGGCTTCATAAAGAAGATATTTATGAAATGATGAAAGGTCTTGACGAGTTTCGAAATTATACGATGGATTTATGTCAACAAGACTTACAAAGTTTAGTAGAGTGGGGTAATTTAACTGCTATTCAAGATAGTCAAAAAGTTAAAACTGTTGATGATTTTAAAAATCGTAAATACCGCTATCAATTAACAGAATATAGTGTAGAAATTGAAAGATTAACTATTCGTCTAGAAAATTTGGAAATCGAAGGTGCTTCATTAGAACCAACGTTATTAGAACGAATTTATCAAAATTTATGCCAGATTAATGAAGTGAAAAATAAAAGAGATAGTGAAATTCATGCCTGGCTGCAATATTTAATCAATGATTTTATTACTTTAAATCAAAATTATCAGGATTATATTAAAACTTTAAATAGTGCTAAAGCTGAGGAATTAATGAAAACTGAAGCGTTTTTAGTTTATAAAGATAAATTAATCAGTTATTTAAGATCGTTTGTTAAAACAATGCAAGAAACAGGTAATTTAATTGCTTTAAAATTGGAAAGTATCGATCAAAATCTTTTAGAAAAATTAGTTAATCAAGCAGTTAGATATGAATTATCAATTCCAAGAATTGATATTGAACTAGATGAAAAAAGTATATATAACAATTATTGTGGAAAGTGGGACAGTTTTTATCGCTGGTTTGTTGGAAAAGAAGATCAAAATGAAATTGATCGTTTAAATGATATTACTAACGAAATCATTCGTAAAATAACTCGATATGCTACTCAGATTGTTGAATTAAATAATCGTGGTTCTAACCGTAAAGAACAATATGAACATTTAGCAAAAATATTTTTAAAATGTTGCGATATCAATGAAGCTCATTGTCTAAGTGCTTATGTCTTTGGTGTTAGTGATTGTCTGCATTTAAAAAATCTTCGTTCTAGAGAAACTGATAATATAAATAGTGGTGTTTATGATGAAAAACCGGATACCCTAAAATTTGATAGTCATTCTAGAATTGTTCGTAAAAAAACAATAAGAAAACCATCAACAAATTATACCTTGGAAAGAAGAATGCAGCAGTTAGAAATTGAAGAAAATATCGCTAAACAAAAAGAAAAGATAAATAAGTTAATCATCAACAATCAAATTGCTTTTAATAATTTACCAGTGATTGATGAACAAACTCGTAAAACATTATTATCATGGTTATCAAAAGGTTTAGCCCAGACAAACCGAAAAGCTAAAACTGATGATGGAAAAGAATTTTACATTGACGAACATGAAATTAATGAAGAGTGTGTAGTAAAGTGTTATGATGGCAATTTTATAATGCCAGCGTATAAAATTGTTTTCTTGGAGGAAATGAATGAATACTAAAGAAATACTATTATCTAAAAGATGGGTTTTAAAAAAAGATGATCGGGATATGTATTATCGAATTAAAGATGATGCGAAAAATCTAAAAAGAATTTTTCAAGATAATTTTGGATATCCCTTAATTAGCCATCAAAATTTTATAAAAATTGATAAAGTTCCAGGGAAAGCTGAACCTTGGATGGGAATAACAGAATTTAAAAGTATCGAGGAATATCAGATTTTATGTCATGTTTTAATTTATTTAGAAGATAAAGATGCTGATGAACAATTTATCTTGTCGTATTTGACCGAATTTGTTCAAATGCAATTAAATGTTAGTGAAGATTACTGGTTAAAGTTTACTAACCGTAAAAAGTTTGTAAATGTTTTAAAATTTTGTTTAAAAGAGAAACTTTTCATTCAGGATGATGGAGAAATGGAACATTTTGTCCAAGATGAAAATGTTGAAGTTTTATTTGAAAACACTGGATTATCTAGATATTTTATGCGCAATTTTGTTTATGATATTTTTGAAAATCAAACTCCTCAGGATTTTATGAAAGAAGATTGGATTGGTTTACAACAAGACCGTGGAATCGTTAGAAAGCAAAGAATTTATCGAAGACTTATGTTATCGTGTGGAATTTATAAAGAAGATGAAAATAATGATGACTTTACTTTTATTCGTCATTATCGTAAAAGAATTCAAAATGATTTTCAAGAAATCTGTCCATGTGAATTGCAAGTTTATAAATCTAGTGCATATTTGATATTTGATGAAGAAGTTAGAATTGGAAAAATGTTTCCTAAAAACAATACTTTAGATGAAATGATCATTATTATTATGACGTATTTAAGAAAAAGAATTAAAAACTCGGATTTAAAAAAAGATAACAATGAAATGGTCGTTATTTCTTCAAGTCGACTAAAAAATACAATTGAAAGAATAATTAAGGAAAATGAAAGCTTTTTACCAGCAACATATCGAAAAAAAAGTCGACTACTTTTTGTTGAAGAATTATATCAATATTTAATTGAATTAGGATTTGTACAAGTAATAGGCGATACTAATTTAGTATTATACCCAGTAATTGGAAAGTTAGCTGGAAATTATCAGGAGGGATAGCATGAAGGTAAGTCGATGGAAAATGAATCGTTTAGGATTAGTTGATTTTTGGTGTTATGAAGATGATGAGTTTAATTTTGAAAATGGTCATATGTTACTTAGAGGGAGTAATGGGAGTGGTAAATCAGTTACGATGCAAAGTATGATTCCTTTATTATTAGATGGAAATCGTAGCAGTGAACGACTCGATCCATTTGGTACACGTTCTAGAAAAATGGATACTTATTTAATCGATGAAAATTCTGATCGTGATGAAAGAATCGGTTATTTATATTTAGAATTTAAAAGATTAGCTAGTGACGTTTATAAAACTATTGGAATGGGTATAAGAGCTCGTAAAAATAAGTCATTGGAAACCTGGTATTTTGTAATTGAAGATAATCAACGGGTCAATATTGATTTTAAATTAATGGAAAATCATTTTACTTTGACAAAAAGACAATTAGAAAATGTACTTGGCGATCAAGTTATTTCTAGTCAAAAAGAATATATGCAAAAAGTAAATGATAGTTTATTTGGGTTTGAAAATATTGATGATTATAAAGATGCTATTGATTTATTATTACAATTACGCTCTCCAAAATTATCTAATTCTTTAAGTCCATCAAAAATCAATGAAATATTAGCCCGATCATTACAGCCGTTAAGTGAAGATGATTTACGACCAATGAGTGAAGCGATAACTAGTATGGATAATCTGCAAGATGATTTACAAAATTTAAATACTAGTTATGATGCAGCTAAGCGAATTAATCAGGCTTATGATGTTTATAATAAGGTTATTTTAGTTGATAAGTGGCAAAAATTTAATCGTGAAAATGAACAACAAAATCGTATTATTAAAGAGATCAAGGACAAGGAAGCAAATTTAAGTAAAATCGATATTGAATATCATCAATTAAAAGATGATTTACAAAAAAATAAAATTAATTTAGAAATTAAGCAAAGTGAAAAAAAAGACTTAATAACCCCAGATATCGAAAATATGCATAGTGAATTAATAAATTTAAAGGATCAAAATAAAACAATTTCTACTCAAATTAATCAAAAAGAAGAACAGCATGATAATAAAGCTACTAAAGTAATCGATTTACAGAATCAAATTGAAAAGTACCAAAATGAAATGTATCAGTTAGAAAAAGAGTTTAATGGGATTACAAATACATTAAATCATATTATTGAAGATTTTCCTTTTAGTGAGCATAGTGTTATTAAAGAAGCTTTAGACAATAATGAAACAATAGATTTTGGGTACACTAAAAAATGTTTAAAACAAGAAAAAAATAATACCCAAAATATTATTAATTTATTTAATCAATATGATTCAATTCAAGAACAAATAAAAGACATTGATGATGAAATAATAATATATAATTCTAAGTTAGCTAAATGGGGTCAAAAATATCAAAATGCAATGAATCAATATTCAAATTGTATTAATCAATATCAAGAATACTTTTATCAATTCAGTGAAACAAATCATATTTTAAAACTTAGCAGTTTGGATATTGAAACAATGACTAGCCACTTAATTGATTATGAATACAACCAGAAACATATGCCAATATACAACATTGTTCATAATAATTATTTAAAACAAATGGAACAATTCACTAATGAATTAGCCTCATTAAAAACAACATTAAAATCTCACTATGAACAATATCGAGCATTAGAAAACGAATACCAGAACTGGCTTAATAAAACCGATATCGAACCTGTTCATGATGAATTAACAACGCTATATCGCTATAATTTATCTAAGAAACAAGTCGAATATACACCGTTATTTAAATTATTAGAATTTGATCAGAATTTAAATCAGGATGCAAAAAATAAAATAGAAGAAATCTTAACACAGATGCATTTATTAGATGCAATTGTTATTGAAGAAAAATGGCAGGAATTATTGATCAATAATGATGATTTAGGACATGATTATTATTTATGGACCAAAAATAATCTTAATGATTTAAAACCAGTACTTTTAAAAGTACCATTTGATAAAAATAGTTTATTACAATCATTAGCACAATTAGGAATTCAACTATCAGGAAATTTGGATATTAATGAAAGATATTTTAAAAACGGTATCCTAGAAGGTTCTATTGATGGAAATATTAGTTCTAATTATATTGGTTTTCAAAGTCGTGAACAATTTCGTCAAAAGAAATTAGAACAATTAAAAGAAGAATTAGAAGATGAAAAACAACAAATTGAATTAATTGATAACAAAATTAATACTTTAAATGATTCAGTTGCTTTATTAAAACAAGAAATGCGGTCTTTTAAAGATGAAAAAGAACTTAAGAGCACATATCTACAAATAGAAAGAACCCAAAAAGAAATTGATTTTATTCAAGATAAAATCAATCAGCTAACTAAACACAAAAATGAAAAAGAAGAAAATCTTGAAAATATCTATCAACAAATAAAACAAGGCTGCAACGCACGATTGATCAATGTTTCTAAAGAATCATTAATAAATCGACTTGAAAACATTGAAGAATATAGTAATAGTTTAGATGAGTTGAAAAATAATCTTGATCATATTAACAACATCAAGTCACTATTAACAATTAGCCAGGATAATTTATTAGAATTTCAAACAGACGTTGATTTTCTAAGTGCAGAAATAATTAGGTTAAAACATAATTATCAATTAAATCAGGGCAAGATTAATAGTATTGAACAACAATTAAAAGAAGTTGGATATACCGATTTACAACATAAATTAGAACAGCTTGATCAAGAAATAGTTGCTTTGCAACAAGCAATCGAAGATAATGTCTCTTTATCTTCAGCAAAAAAAACTGAACAATCTTATAATGAAGATGAATTAAATAACTTAAAAGAACAATTAACGCTACAAGAAAAACATGTTCAAAAATACCATGATATTTTGATGCAGGAAGTTAAATATGGTTTTATTTTTAAAGAAGATGATAATTTGTTTAAAAATTTAAAACAATTAGCTAATAAAATAAAAATAAACAAACCTGTCAATGAATATGCAACTAGTTTACAGGGGGTCTTTTTTGAACAAGCTTCCTACTTATCACAGTATCATTTGACTCATGAAATTGATGAATTATGTCATGAAGCTGACGATGTAACCGGTCATTTTATTATTAAAGCTACTTATTTAGGAAAGAAGATTCCTTTTATTGAATTACTAAATATTCTACAAGAACGAATTGAATCACAAAAAATGTTAATTCAGGAAGAAGACCGACATATTTTTGAAGAAATTCTAGTAAATACAATTGGTAAAAAAATAAGGGACCGTATTCAGTCTAGTCGACGCTGGGTCGACAAAATGGAACGTTATATTAAAGATATGAATACTAGTAGTGGATTACAGTTGACTTTAAAATGGCAAAGTAAAAAATCTATAGATGATGAGTTAGATATTCAAAATTTAGTTAAATTATTAGAAAAAGATTATCGTATTTTAAAAGATAGTGATCGTCAAAAAATTTCTCAACATTTTAGAACCAAGATTGAAAATGCTCGTCGGTTAAGTCTTGATGAAAATATTACTGCTTCATTTCATCAACTAATTAGAGAAGTAATGGATTATCGCCAATGGTTCGAATTTGTATTATACGCAAAAAAGCCTAATGAAAATCGTAAGGAACTGACTAATCGAATCTTTTTTGCCTATAGTGGAGGTGAAAAGGCAATTTCAATGTATGTACCATTATTCTCTGCTGTTGCTGCTAAATTTGAAAGTGCTCGATTCGATGCTCCACATTTAATTGCTTTAGATGAAGCTTTTGCTGGAGTTGATGAAAACAATATTGATAATCTATTTGCATTAATTACTAAATTTGATTTCGATTATATTATGAATTCTCAGGTTTTATGGGGAGATTATCCATCTTGTCCATCGCTAGCTATTTATGAATTATTTAGACCTAATAATGCGCCATTTGTTACTAAAATTGCTTATAAATGGAATGGTCATGAACGACGGGCTATTATTAAATGATGTTAAAAGAATGCATTGAATATTTCAAACATCCGGGATTTAAAAGATTCAATGAATCCTGGATCAAAAAATATCAAAGTTTAGGACATTTAGGTGGTCAAATTATGTTAAGTAATTTATCATCTTTAGAAAAAGAAACAATTGGTGCTTTACTTGGAGTTGATTTATCTAATGGAACATTAAAAATAAGTTATAGAAAATTTAATCAATTATTACAAGAAACAAGATTTGAAGGAATTGACTATCTTGATGTTTTAACTCATTTAGATAACAAACCAATTGTTACAAATAAAGAAATAAAATCTCAAAAGTTACTATTAATTGAAAACTTTAAAGAGTATTTTTTCAATAAATATTGTCAAGATCGTTGTTATCCGTGGCTGTTAGTGTATTTAAATAATGATGTGCAAGTAAATCGATATATTTATAAAAATAAAAATGAGTTTTTAATAATATTAGATAAGATCGCTAAGGCATTAAATAATTTACCAGTTTATCAAAATCAATATCTTATATTACCCGTTTTCAGTCAGAAGATTACTGGAGATCCACATTTTTTTGATCAGGATTTTCATAAAAAACTATTAATTGATGGAATTACAGTATTATTAAAAATTAATAAACAAAAACTCACATTACATAATATAAATGATATATTATTTCAAGCAGGGTTACTAAAAGATGATTTATCTAATAACTGTTATATTTGTCATCTTAAACCTGATGATGCCACAAATTGGGAAGGGTTTTATCAAAACTATGAGCCATGGAATATGAATCTTTATAACTTGATGCAAGTAAAGCAAAAGTTTAAAGCAATGAATGTTTATATAGTTGAAAATCCATCAGTTTTCCGAGTCTTAGTAAATTATATTAAAGATAAGCAGCTAGATGTAGGATTGATTTGTAGTAATGGACAAATTAATCTATGTACTTATATGTTATTGGATTATTTAAGTCAAAGTGGCTGTATTTTATATTATGCAGGTGATTTTGATCCAGAAGGATTATTAATTAGTGATAAGTTGAAGCAAAGATACTTAGATACCCTTACTTTATGGGGCTATACCAAAGAAAACTTTTATCATATTTTATCTAAGCAACAACATCTTTCTAGTATAAGAATGAAAAAGCTCAGTAATCTTCAAACCCCAGCACTAAAAGATATAGCTGATTTAATAATTAAAAATGCTGCTTTTGGCTATCAGGAAGGTTTAATTTCTTTTTATAAAAAAACGATTAAGTAAAAACCTCAAGAACATCTTTTAATCTTGAGGTTTTAATTATCGACACTTTTTTAGATTAAAAGAATTTCTTCATGGGTCATTTTTTTGTAACTGTCGGACATAAGGGTACAGGAATCTGCAATCTCTTTCAAGTCGGTATTTTCATTCACGCCCAAGTCCTGCAACGATACAGGCAGTCCAATTTCGACAATGAAATCTTCCAAAGCCTCAATACCTGCAAGGGCGGTTTCTTCGTCCGTTTTGCCCTCTATTGAAACTCCTATAACCTCGGTTGCAAACTGTTTAAATTTCAGCAAGCCGTATTTGTAAATGTGGCGGTAATAAACGGGGTGCAGAACGGTAAGCCCCTCACCGTGATTGCAGTTTGTATATGCGCCAAGCTGGTGCTTCATTTGGTGACATTCAAAATCCATTCGTTTGCCCAGATTGATTATACGGTTTTCCGCCATTGTCGCCGCCCACATCAGATTGCTTCGTGCAGTGTAATCCTGCGGATTCTAAATAGCGGCACGCAGGTTGCGGATTACGCCTTGCATAAGCGCCTTGGAAATATTGTCCGATACATTGTCCTCGTTTGGCTCGCTGAAATAAATCTCCATAATGTGCGACAGAATATCAAAGCCACCGGAAACCATTTGCTTTTTTGGAACGCTGTAAGTATAGGTAGGGTCAAGCAGGGCAAATTTGGGGTTACATTGCGGATAATCTCTGCCTGTCTTGATTTTCAATTCCTCGTTGGTGATCACAGCGCCGCCGTTGCACTCGCTGCCCGTACCTGCCACGGTAACGATTACACCGAGAGGTAACGGCTCGAAGTCAAAAACACCCGGTCTTGCCCAAAAATCTTCCCATACATCGACGTCATAACGGACGGCAATAGAAATTGCCTTGCGACAGTCCATAACCGAACCGCCACCGATTCCAAAAGCAGACTGACATCATTTTCCTTTGCCAGCTTCGCACCCTCCAATACCTTTGCATAGGTGGGATTCGCCATAATATTGCTAAACTCCACAACGGTTTTTCATGTGGCTTCCAAGATTTTTGTTACCTCGTCATAGATACCGTTTTTTCTTGATTGAGCCGCTACCATAACATAGCATAACGGTGTCGCCGTAGGCTTTCGTCATGCAGCAAAGGTATTCCTTTACACAGTTCTAACTAATAAATAAAAAACTTAAATGATAGATTTTTTAAGCTGTTGACAAAATGTTAGCAGCTTTTAATAACAAAAATTATAAAAAAGAAGTTAAAGTTATTTAAAATAATTTAAATGTTTGCAAAATTGGTAAATAATAATCATATAAAGGAAGTATTAAAAACTTGTTATTTAAAATGTCATTATTTGAATGGATTTTTAGTATTATCTAAAACGTAAATATTAAGAATAGATAATATAAATGATGATGTAAATATAGTGTATTTTTATTAGGGTATAAATTAACGTAAAATAAATTTACAATTTTTTTATCTGGTTTAAAAAAGTAAGTTTGTTATAATTCTAAAATTGTCAGATAATATTTTAATGGAAGGAGATATGAATAGGTGAAAAAGTTTTTTTCGGTTTTTATCAAGTTTGTTCTAACTTTATCATGTATTATTCCTCAAGTGAGTTGGCCAGTACATGCTAAAGAAAGTGGAGCAGAAATTGACAATAACTATGTCCAAACAGTGGACTTTTCTTCATTTAATAAACAAATTAATGAAGATGATGAATTATACCAGATGTTAAAAAAGGGATTATTAAATGCTAATAAATATGCTTTAACAACTTGGTTTAATGAAAAAAAGAATTTAGATGAAGACACAGGTAAATACTATGATCTTTATAAAGCAAGTGAAAATAGTGGGGTAAATGAATACATATATCGTTTTCCGGCAACTCAGGCATTTGGAATTGCTGTTTCACTGCAAACAGGTATTTATGATGAAGATTATATAGGTGTTTCTAAAGAAAAAGCAAAAGAAATTGTTTTAAAACTTGTGACATCAATTGCTTATGGTCACAAATCAAATGGTGGGCATTTTAAATCATGAGGTGATGATTGGCAAGCAGCTCATTGGGCTTATTATGCTGGTTATACTGCATGGTTATATTGGGATGATTTATCTTTGGATGATCAAACTTTAATTAAAAATATGATGATCCATGAAGCAAATCGTTTTTGTAATTTGAATGCTGTATATTGGAAAACAGCATCGGGTCAAGAATTATATGCTGGTGATTCTAAAATTGAAGAAGATGGTTGGAATGCAGAATTATTGAATTTAGCAGCACAAATGTTTCCAAAACATGAAAATGCAGATTTATGGCAATATCGTTTTATTGAATATCAATTAGCAGCATTTTCTATTCCATCAATGACAACAAGTAATGAAATTATTCATGGAAGAGCGGTAAAAGATTGGGTATATGGATATAATGTAAATGAAAATGGAACAGTTATTAACCATGGCATTGTTCATCCAACATATAATGCGGCATCTACTGGAGTAAATACATCTCTTGTTAATTCGTTGGTGCATGAAAAATTACCACTAGCTGCAAAATATAATTTAGATCGTTTATATGAAGGTTTGACAAAAGTTGATTTTAAAGTTGAAGATGGTTATAAACAGCCTGGTGGAACAATTTATCGTGATGGAAGTTATGAGATTTATTGTCCTCAAGGAAATGACTGGGGTGGTGAAATCTATGACGTATATGTAAATATAGATGTTTCTGCATATGTATATGGATATGGGGATAACTCTTATAATTGGGCAAAATTACATTTACAAAAAGTCTTAGATCAACAAGCTAGACATGAAGCTGGACATACATATAAAAATAGTGCAGAAAATAGCTATGCTGGTGGTGAAGAAGCTATTTTAATGCGTCTAGGATGCGCATTTATGACATATTGGTTAGCACAACAAGAAACTGTTGAATTTGATAACTATGAAGTGAATTATCCAGCATCAGATTTACCTGATTTAGGAGAAAATATGCAAAGAATATTTGCAAGTGAAGGTATTTATGTTCGTGATGGTGGAAATGCTGATACTAACTATTATCCAAGTGATACTATTGAAGTAAAGAAAGATGGAACTGGATATTATCGTGAAGGTTATTTAAAATATAATTTACAGGATGTAAATGTTCTTCCTGAAAAAGCTGAAATATATGTTCCGGTAGTAGGGTTAGGAAGTAATGTTGAATCTGCTAAGATTAAACATGTTGTTGAACTTATTGATGATGATTCTTGGAGTGAAGATACAATCACATATAGTAATAGACCAGAATCTTCTAAAAAAATATTACTAGAGTTTTATCCAACTCAAGAGGGTATAACTTTGGATGTAACAGACTATGTTAAAAAAGCATATGCATCAGATAAAGAGATAAGTTTTAGAATTTATTCAGTAGTACAAGTTGGCGGTGATACTTTTGTTAAATATGGATCACCTAGACAAGCTGATTTAAATATGCGTCCACAAATGTTAGTAACATATGGAAATGATTCTAAAATTTCTTTAATTGGGCAAGAGAAAGTAAGTACAAATCAAACATATAACTTATTTTTAGAAGGAAATCATCTACATTTAGGTGATAATTATGCTATAGAAGTTACTTATGATGATGCTTTATTAAAATTTGATGATCTTACTTCAGCTTCAGAAAATATCAAAATAGAATCAATTGATAAAACAAATAGTAATAAAGCAACTGCGTATATTTCTAGTAAAGAAAACACATCAAAATTAATTAATCTACAATTTATTCCAGTAGGCAAAGGCAATACAAATGTATCTGTTTGTGTTTTTGAAAATGGTAATGAAATATTAAAAACAACAAAAGATGTAAATATTTATCAAGATGTATTATCTGGAAATTTTGTTAGTAAAAAAAGAGCAGAAAATATTAGTTTGCCACTAGATGATACTACAGTAAGAATCGGTGAGAAAGCTTCTACAAATGGTCATCGCGAAGAAATGGATATGAAAACATATGGAAATAATAGTAATACAAGACAAACATTTATTAAATTTCCATTACCAAGTGATAACATTGATGAAATAGATACAGTAAACATTAACTTAAATATCAAAAAACTACCTAATGTTACTGATGCAATTAATGTTCGTTTCCAATATATCGATGATAATTCATGGAGTGAAGATACTTTAAATTGGGATACAAAACCAGAAATTACTAAAGCGATGACTGGTACTGCTGAAACAATTCCAGCAGCAAATCAAGATACTTTAGCTGATACGAAATTAACTTCAAATATGGTTGGAAAATATGTTAGTGTAGATATTACTAACAAAGCTAAAGAATTAATTAGTCAAGGAAAAAAAGAAATTTCTGTATTTATTTATTCAACAACATATGGAAATTTAAGTAGTGTATTTAGTACTAAAGAAAGTGTAAATGAAAATATTAGACCATACATTTCTACATCATATAAAAAGACAGATGATTTATCATTACAATTAAATAGTAATCAAGAAAACGTAAATCGTTATGATAATATGTCATTTATATTATCTGCAAATAATTTAGCTGATATTAATGAACCAATTATTGAGATGAATTTCCCTGAATTTATGGTTTTTGATAGTGTAGAATCTTTAAATTCATCTATTCAAGTTGAAACAGTTGAACAATTAAATCAATCAGTACGTTTAAAATTAAGTAAGACTAAAGATATAGAATTTAGTAGTCTTACTGATTTAATCAAATTAAACTTCAAGACTATTGCAAGTGGAAATGGTATGGTTAGTATTGAAGCGTTAGATGAAGATCAACAGGCTTTATTTACAGAAAAATCAGTTGTTGTAGAAAATAAAACTAATGAAAAATTAAATGTTTCTTTAAATGGAAATGATAGCATTTCCTTAAATGAAGAATTGATATTAACTGCAGTATTTAATGGACTTATCCCAGGAACAAAATATGATATTACTTTAGAAAATAACGCTAATATTTTAAATATTGAAAAACTATATGCAACAAATCAAAATCTAATTGTAAAAGAAGAAAGTCCAAATCACTTTACATTAATTGCTTTAAAATCTCAAGAACCATATGAATTACAAATTAATGTAAAAAATCTTCAAGAATTTATAAATCAACAAAGTATTACATTGATATTAAATGATGAAAGTAATGTAATTGAAAAATCACATGAATTATCATTCAATGGTATCGTTGATAAAACAATATTAAAAATTGCACTAGATTTAGCTAATGCTATTACTGATAAAGATTTAGCTAATGTTGTACCAGTAGTAGAAGAATTTAAACAAGCAAGAGATAAGGCTAATAAAGTATATAATGATGCAAGTGCTAGTCAAGATAAAGTAGATGCAGCATTTGACAGACTTGCTAGTATTATGCAAAAATTAGAATTCTTCAAAGGTGATAAAACAGCCTTAAAAGCATTTATTGATAAAGTGAGTGGTTTAGAAGCAGCTAAATACACAGAAGCTACATGGACACCATTCAATGATGCCTTAAAAGAAGCAACTGACGTATACAACGATGAAAATGCAATGCAAGAAGAAGTAAATAATGCATACAATGAATTAGTCACAGCTTTCTTAAACTTAAGATTAATTCCAGATAAGAGTTTATTAGAAGACTTAATTAATCAAGCTAATGGATTAAATAGTGCAAATTATACTAAAGCAACATTTGATGGATTAACAAAAGCCTTAAATGAAGCTAAAGCAGTATTTGATAATCCAAATGCTTCACAAGTTGAAGTAGATAATGCAAAAGATGTTCTTGCAAAAGCAATGGCAAACTTACAAACAGTAAAAGCACCAGTAAACAATGGTGATACAACTGTAAGTGTAAAAACAGGTGATGAAAGCTTAGTAGGAATGTTTGCAGGAATTGCTTTATTAAGTGTCGCTGGATATGCATTATTAAGAAGAAAAGAAGATTAATTTAAACTGCGGTGAAAGTTAATTTTACTTTAAAACTCTAGAAACTTAGATATTAAAAAAGACAGAAATACTAGTGATTTCTGTTTTTTTATTTGTTTTTTAGAAAAAAGCTCATAATTAGTGATAGTGATTTGGAGTGCGAGAGAAAATAATATTTATTATCTATATTTTTATGACTTACATACACTATATGTTTTAAGGGACGATAACGATATTGTTTTTAGAAAGTTGAATATAAAAGATAAAAAATAATCATTTGAATTTTATGATAAAAAAAGAATTAGATATAATGTAATCTTAAATTATATGGTACAATAAGTATGAAATTAAAATTACAAGGAGGGATGAAAATGAGATACAAAATATTAGGTGATTCTGATTGTCCGTTAGTACATATTCAATTAGAGATGAATGAAAAAGTTAAAATTGAAAGAGGAGCAATGGTTTATGTATCTGATGTTGATTTAGAAGGGAAAATGAATAGCTCTAAAAAAGGACTTGGGGGAGTATTGGGTGCAATTGGTAGAAGTATTACTAGTGGTGAAAGTATGTTTATGACACATGCAATAGGAAAAGGTAACGATGCTTATTTGGGTATCGCCCCATCAATTCCTGGTAAAATTAACTGTTTACATGTAAATGGAAATGTGCAATATTGTCTTAATACTGGAGCTTTTTTGGCTAGTGATGAAAGTGTTGATTATATCATGAAATCACAAAATATTGGAAAGTCTTTATTAGGAGGAACAGGTGGCTTCTTTATTATGCAAACACAAGGTGAAGGTGATATTTTAGTAAGTTCCTTTGGTGATATTTTACCACTAGAAGTAACTCCTGGTCATCCAATTACAATTGATAATGAGCATGTGGTTGCTTGGGATGCATCTTTGAGTTATGATATTCATATTGCAAGTGGTCTTTTTGGATTTACAACTGGTGAAGGTGTTGTTAATGAATTTCGTGGTAGTGGAACTGTATTGATTCAAACAAGAAATATTCATAACTTAGCGGATGCTATACGACCATTTTTGCCATCATCTAACTAATAAATAAAAAATTTAAATAATAGATTTTTTAAGCTGTTGATAAAAAATGTTAACAGCTTTTTTAAATTATAATAATGAAGTAAAAGTTGTTTAAAATATCATTATTTGAATGTTTTTTTAATATTATCTAAAACGTAAATATCATTAAAGGATAGTATCTATGAAATGAAATTAATTGCGATATTTTTATTAGAGCATAAATTAATGTAAAATAAATTTACAATTTTTTAATCTAGTTTAAACAAGTGGATTTGTTATAATTTTAGTATTGGAACATATTATTTTGGAATGTTACTTTAAATAGGCATGACCATAAAATAAAATTTGCTAGGAGGTGTATTTATAATTAGAAGATGAAATAGTAATTAAATTGTAGATTGTTACTAAAGCGGGAAGATGTTATTTTAAAGAAAGGGGAAAATTTAATGAAAAAAAGGTATAAAAAAATATTAAAGTTTATGCTTAGTTTAACGATGGTGTTAACTTGTATATTCCAATTACCAATTCAAGTTAATGCTGTAACTCGAACAAATTATGCACTAAACAAACCGGTAACTGAAAGTTACGCTTATCCAGGGATGGAAGGTGATAAAGCAGTTGATGGCGATACAAATACAAGATGGGCGACTGAACCTCAAGGTTCGAATCAATGGATTCGAGTTGACTTAGAAAAAGAAATCACGTTTGATGAATTAGTTATTATACCTGAAAAAGGAAATGTTAAAAAATTTAAAATAGAAGGTTCAAATGATGATTCTGCTTATGAAATGATTTATGATTCAAAACCAAATGATTCAGGATTTGGTTCAACAATCCCAGTTAATCTTGATACAGCGATGACATACCGTTATGTAAAATTAACGATAGAATCATTAACTGATGGCTCATATCCTAGTATTTCATTACGTGAATTTCAAATTGTAGGCAATGAAGCGGAAAATGTAACTGCAGTAAAAGAAGCAATTGAAAAGATAGATGTTCCTGAAAAAGTTTATCAATCTTTTGATGTTCCAACAAAAGATGATGAATTAGGTGTAGCGTTTACATGGCAAGCAATAAATAATAAAATTGAAATCACCGATAACAAAGTTATTCTTTTAGAAGAAGGAAAGAGTGGAATTACATTGACTGCTTCTAAAGATGATTTTGAAATGAGTAAAACATTTAACTTTATGGTATATAAAAACGAAATGAATGATTATGAAATTTATCCAATTGTTCAAAATATGACATATGGAAAAGATGTTTTAACTTTAAGTGATGATATCAATGTGGTGATGGATGAAAATACATCTGTAAATATTAAAAACTATGCGCAAAAAATTCTAAAAGAATATCAATATAATTCAATTTTAACTACAGCAAAAAGTGATAGTAATGTCAATTTACTGATTGGGGTTATTGGCGATAATAGTTTAGCGGATCAATATTTTAGTCAAGTAACTTATGATAAATCAGTTTCAACTGATCTTGCTGAAGGTTATGTTTTAGCTGTTTCAGTTGAACAAAATGCAATTGTGATATTAGGTAAAGATTATTCTGGTATGTTTAATGGTCTTTCAACATTATCACAAATGTTACTATCTTCACGTTCACAATTAAAAGAAGCGTTAATTGAAGATGCGCCAGAAACAACTTTTAGAGGATTTATTGAAGGTTTTTATGGTAATCCATGGTCACATGCAAATAGAATGGATTTAATGGATTTTGTGGACAATATAAGATGAATACTTATATTTATGGTCCTAAAAATGACCCTTATCATGCAAATAAATGGCGAGATCCTTATCCAGATGATAAACTAGCTGAATTAAAAGAATTAGTTGATAAAGGAAAAGAAACAAATGTTGAATTTGTTTGGGCTATTCATGTTGGCGGTAAAATCAATTTAGGTAATCCAGATGATATTCAAAAAGTTAAAGATAAATTTGATCAATTATACGGTATTGGTGTTCGTCAATTTGCGGTATTCTTTGATGATGCAGCAACAGATAATACTCAATTAGTTTCATTTATGAATGATCTACAAAAAAAATATGTAGAAGCAAAAGGCGATGTAAGACCACTAATCTTCTGTCCGCAGTTTTATAATAAAAATCATGCGATTTCAAGAGGTGGAGAAGGTTATTTAAGAAATCTTCGTAATTTTGATGAAGATATTCAAATAATGTGGACTGGTGATTATGTTGTATCTAGAATTAATCAAAGTGTTATTGATTATATTACTGATTTAATTGGCAGAGATGTTTATATTTGGTGGAATTATCCAGTAAATGATTTAGGAAGAGCGCATTTATTACATATGGGTCCTACAGATGCTTTGGCACCAAATATTGAACATATGAGTGGATTAGTTTCGAATCCAATGAATCAAGCTCAGTGTAATAAGGTATCACTTTTCAGTATTGCTAATTATACATGGAATAGTGAAAAATATGATAGTCAACAATCATGGCAAGATTCATGGCAAAGAATTATTACTGATGATGAAGAAGCATTAGAAGCTTTTAAAATTTTTGTACAAAACTGTGCCGCTGCACCGATGTCATTTGGAGATGTAGATGAATCAGTATATTTGCAACCATATTTTGAAGCGTTTAATAAAAAATATTATGCTAATGAAGATTATAGTCAAGAAGCATTAGAATTAATAAGTTTAAAGAAATTAAAGATAGTATTGTTGTGTTGAGAAATTATAAAGGTACAAATAACATCACAAAAGAAATGTCTCAATGGATGGATGTTATGTATGATATTGCTGATGCAGGGGATCAGACTTTAACTGCCTTATTAGAAGCAAAACCTGTTTCTAAAAATGATAACCAATCAATTGAAGATGCAATGAAGTTAATTCAAAATGGTAGAGCGTTATTAAATAAATCTAATAATGGTCATGGTGGTAAAAAATGTGCTCAAAAACATTTATATCCATTTATCGAAACTTTATTAAAAAATGAAGAAAAGAAATTATATGAGGCTTTAGATTTTGAAATCCCACAAGAAATGTTTGGAAGTTCTGCAACTGATTATTCAAAAGCAATGGATCATGACAATACAACAACTGTTAGCTTAGGTGGTCAAGCAAAAGATGCATATTTTGGTGTTGACTTAGGTAAAGTTACTCAAATTTCAGATATTTCAATTCAAATGAAAGAAATGAAAGGTGATAAATATGCATATTATAAAAAAGGTGTTTTAGAGTATTCAATTGATAAAATAACTTGGACAAAATTTGCTGAATTTGATACACCAAATGTAGAATTAACAGATTGCGGTATTAATGCACGTTTCATAAGATATCGAGCTGAAGAAATTTTTGAAGCTCCAGCAACAGGATTTAATCAATCAGATATTCAATTATGTGAAATGTCTGTTAATACTCCAGCAGAAGTAAAAGTTTATACAAACTTAGAATCAACAAATGCAACTATTGGAAAAGTAGAAAAAGATTATATTTTAAATGTTGCTGATCAAACATTAGGAAAAGATCAATACTTAGGAATTGAATTCAGACAAATGAAAACAATTACTGATATTATTGATAAACCAGAAGGTTTAACATTGCAATATTCAGTAGATGGAACAACATGGAAAGATGTCCCAACAACTGATTATTATAACATTTATGCAAAATATGTTCGTTTAATCAATACAAGTGATACCCCATATACGTTTGCTACTGCCTTAAAAGTTCATTGTGGTGGAGAAGTTGCTATTTCAGATGCAAAAATTACAAATGGCTCTGTATATTCAGGTAATGCAAAAAATATGTATGATAACAACGAAGGAAGTTCATATTGGCTAAGAGGTGGAAGTAATCGAGATTTAATTATTACTTTAGCAGACAGTGCACCTATATATGATATTTATTTATATGGAGATAAAGGTTCAGATGTTATTCAAAAAGGAACAGTTTACATTTCAACTAACAATAATGAAAGGACACAAGTTAAAGAATTTGATGTAGGACAAACAACAAGAAACACTATTTCTTTAAATGGACAAATGGCTAAATATATCAAAATTGTTATTAAAAATACTGGATGGATTAAAGTTAATGAAATTAAAGTAAATACTTCTGTTCCTGAAAATATAAGTACTGTAAAAGGTGGAACAAATATTGGTAATATTATTGATATGAAGTTATTTACTGATTACAATACTGGAACTGCTGCTGGAAATGTAGTTTATAAGACATTTAATTTAACTAATGAAAATACTATAAAATTCTTAAAGAATAATAATTCTTCACTTTGTGTTGAATCATTGTTAGATGGAAAATGGGAAAAAATTGGAACTTATACAAATATGTATAATGAAATCTATTTTGATGAAGAATACGAGCAATTTAGATTCTCATGGGATGCTGATTCAAATGTTAAGTTCTATGAATTAGCTGCCTGCTTTACAATGGCTGATTATACAGAAGTAGATTTAGCTATTGAAAAAGCCAATAAATTAAATAAAGATGACTATATTGACTTTACTGCAGTTGAAAAAGCGATTAATGCTGTTGTAAGAGATTTAGGTATCACACATCAAAAAGAAGTTGATGCAATGGCAAAAACAATTAATGATGCAATTGATGTATTAGAAAAGAAACCAGAAGAAATCGACACAGACAAAATAGCTTTAAAAATTGCGCTAGATTTAGCTAATGCTATTACTGATAAAGATTTAGAAAATGTTGTACCAGTAGTCGTTAATGAATTTAAAGCAGCAAGAGATAAGGCTAATGAAGTATATAATGATGCAAGTGCTAGTCAAGATAAAGTAGATGCAGCATTTGACAGACTTGCTAGTATCATGCAAAAATTAGAATTCTTCAAAGGTGATAAAACTGCTTTAAAAGCATTCATTGATAAAGTAAGTGGTTTAGAAGCAGCTAAATACACAGAAGCTACATGGACAGCATTCAATGAAGCTTTAACAGCAGTAACTGATGTATATAACGATGAAAATGCAATGCAAGAAGAAGTAAACAATGCATACAATGAATTAGTCACAACCTTCTTAAAGTTAAGATTAATTCCAAATAAGAGTTTATTAGAAGACTTAATTAATCAAGCTAATGGATTAAACAGTGCAAATTATACTAAAGCAACATTTGATGGCTTAACAAAAGCCTTAAATGAAGCTAAAGTAGTATTTGATAATCCAAATGCAACGCAGATTGAAGTAGACAATGCAAAAGATGTTCTTGCAAAAGCAATGGCAGACTTACAAACAGTAAAAGCACCAGTAAGTGTAAAAACTGGTGATGAAACATCATTAGGAATGTTAATGAGTTTAGCGGGATTAAGTGTATTAGGTGTAATCTATAGTAGAAAGAAAAGAGAACATATTTAATAAAATATGATGAGAATGAATGGTTACGGATTAACTGTAACGTTCATTCTCTTTTTTTGTTAAAATAAGTAATAATAGAAAATGATAACTATTTTATATTTTAACTTTTGTATTTAATATTAATTACAACGTATTCACTATGGTTTTGAGTTCGAATTGGAAAGCCCCAGCCACCTATACCGGATGAATTTATTGCAATCATATTGTCAATTTTTTCTTTACCGTAATTTAGTTCATTAATATTGAATAATTCAAATATATAGTATGCAGGAAAAATCTGTCCTGCGTGAGTATGTCCAGATAAATGTAGATCAATATTAGATTTAGCACTGGTTTTTAAATCTTTTGGTTGGTGATCTAAGATAATATTAAATTGATTCTCATTTATAGATTTTGTTAATTGTAAAATATCTTTTCTATTTGGCTGATAAAGTTCTTTTCTACCAATTATTGTCAAATCATCAAATGTAATTGAGGTGTCAGCTAATACTTTTATATTATAAGATTCAATTAATTTTTTTAAATGATCATAAGAATTATGATTATTTAAGGAATATTTACCAGTATCGTGATTACCAAATATATATAAAACAGGTGCTGTTTTTGATAGATTACCAAGCGTTTGAAAAACTTCTTTTCTTTCGCTTTCACTTGTATATTCATCAATAATATCTCCATTTAAGATAATAGCGTCAGAATCTTCATTTTCTATTTTATCTATAATTTCAAGTAACTCTTTTTTATCAATTGAACAAGGGTAATGTAAATCTGAAATCATAGTTATTTTAAATTCTTTGTTTAATTTTTTATTAGTGTAAATTGTATATTCTGTTCTTTTAATGTCTTTTATATTTGTATAACCGTAAGCTAAAATAGAAACTGAAATAATAGTAGGAATAATAATACAAAATAATGTCAATTTAATTTTATTTTGTTGTTTTATGATACGATTCATTATTTTTGTCATTAAAAAAGAAATTAAAATAAAATGAACTACAAAAATAAATAATAAACTATTGAGTTTTAAACAAGGAATTGAACAAAAACATGCTAATATTAAAATTATTTTATCATTACTAAAAAAATAATGCTTAAATAAATATCGAAAATATAACATAAAAACAACAAAAAGAATAATGCTGATTATTAAAAGATACATAGACTCTATTACCTCCTTGACTATATTTTACAAAATAAATTTTATAACTATTATTAATAGCTTGCAAAATTTATTTTTAGGTTTAATGTTTTTTAGTATAACTGATGAAAACGATATTAAAACTGTTTAAGAATTGTTTTTAAAATTACTTACTAATATTTTGATTCGTTATAATTATGTAGTATGTATTTAAATTGATATGTTAATTATTATAGTATAAATAATAAAAATGATACCTGGATAAAACAATATTATTCAGGTATCATTTGATAAATTGTTATTATAGATACTATCTAGTATAAGAAATGATATAACATTAAGTATTAAATTTATTAGCTGATGATATATACATTAAATATAAAGAAAGCTAAATAAAAATATTTTTAACTTTACTATTTGTTTGATTATTAAAATAGTTATTGTGTTTCAATAGATACAGTATATGACATATATAGATGCAGTCTTGTTATTAATCGTTATATTTGCTAATCCAAGGTTAGTATCAATAAAATGTATCTAAATATGAAAAAATTCTAATTAAAGTAGGCAGGTGATAAATATTTTGATATAGTGTGTATGCTAGGTTTAAAAGGAGTTTAGTTATGGACAAATTATCATTTAAAAATACTTTGATTATTGGAATAACTTTGTTTTCAATGTTTTTTGGTGCAGGAAATTTAATTTTCCCACCATTAATAGGCGCTAAAAGCGGAGAGCAGTTTGTATTAGCGATACTTGGTTTTATTTTAACTGCAGTTGTTATACCGACTGTCGCAGTTATTGTTGTGTCAAAACATCATGGTTTGAAAAATATAACTGATCGTTTTCATCCAAAGTTTACATTAATTTTTATTACGCTGGTTTATTTATTGATTGGACCATGTGTCGCTATTCCTAGAACTGCCTCTACTTCATTTGAAATGGCAATAGCACCATTTATCCCAAATTCTTTTTTATCTCAAATGATTTATGCATTCTTATTTTTTGTTTTATCGGGTTATGCCGCATTGCATCCAAATCGTTTAAAAGATTTACTTGGGAAAATAACAGCACCAATATTATTAATATTAATTACAGTTCTTTTTTTAGGAACGGTATTTGTTGTTCCTTTTGATTTATCACCAGCAACCGGTTCTTATGCAGATAATGCTTTTATAACAGGGTCTGTCGAAGGATATCAGACGATGGATATTTTAGCAGCATTAAATTTTGGTATTATTATTTCTTTAAATATTTGTGCTTTAGGTGTTAAAAAAATAAGACAAATTGCAAAAGAAAGTATGAAAGCAGGAGTAGTTGCAGGAATCTTATTAGGGCTTGTTTACATAGTTACTGGTTATATTGGGATGCATACCTCTTCAATCATGTCAGTTTCAAATAATGGTGCAGAAGTTTTATCTTATGCAATTAATAATGCATTTGGTTCATGGGGACAATGGATTGTAGGAGCGATTTTTTTTATTGCATGTTTTAATGTGGCGACAGGTTTATTATCATGCTGCTCAGAATATTTTCATGAACTTGTACCAAAAATTTCTTATGGAAATTGGTTATTTATATTTACAGTATTTAGTTTTGTAGTTTCGAGTTTTGGATTAAATTTTATATTAGAATTTTCTGTTCCTGTTTTATCGATTATGTGTCCAATTTCAATTGTTATTGTCTTAATTGGGATTGTTTTACCTAGTAAAAATAATTGATTTATAAATAAAGTGAGCTGATAACAGCTCACTTTTTAGATGCGTTAAATACGACATATGTTAATGATGGATAGAGTGTATTTTAATATAGTTTTGAACTAGTGTATAGTAAAGTTCTTGTTAATGATATGAGTATAACTATTTTTGTAAAAAAAGGAGAGAATTCTCTCCAATGTAATTAAATATAGCTAAATTAATTATTAAATTTTCTTTTTTTATGAACTTGAATTAATGGTGCTATAAAGATTAAGATTGGATAAATTTCTAAGCGACCAATCAACATTGCAAAAGATAAAACAATTTTTGAAAGATCAGAAAACATTGAAAAATTCCCTGCTGGTCCAGCTAAACCAAACCCTGGGCCAACATTGCCAAGACAAGTAAAACAAGCACCAATAGTTGTTTCTAAATCAAAATTATCTAAAGAAACAAGAAGTAATGTAGTACTTAAAATAAGTATAAAACAGAAAAAATAACTACAAATATGATGAACAACTTCTTTATCCACTAATTTACCATCTACAATAATTGCATCAACTTTTTGAGGATGTAATAGATGTTGAATATCAAGTTTTATTTGTTTTAATAAAACTAATAAACGACTAACTTTTAATCCTCCTGCAGTTGACCCAGCACAAGCACCAACAGTCATTAATAATAAAATAATCATCTTTGAAAAACTAGGCCATAAATTAAAATCAGCAGTAGAAAAACCAGTTGTTGAAATAATTGAGGCTATCTGGAAAGAAGCATAACGAAATGCATCAAGTAAAGCACCATCATACATCGAAACAATATTCAAAGATATTAAAACAATACTTCCAATTACTATCAATAAATATACTTTTAACTCTTCACTTTTAAATATAGCTTTAACATTTTTGATCAAAATAAAATAAAACAAGTTAAAATTAATTCCAAATAAAAGCATAAATACTGTTACAATTCCTTCTAAATAAGCACTATTATAAAAAGCAATACTAGTATTTTTGATTGCGAAGCCACCAGTCCCGGCAGTACCAAAAGCGGTACAAAGTGAATCAAATAAAGGCATCCCACCAGCCAATAAAAATAGAACCATGACGATTGATAACACTAAATAAATTTTATATAAAATAGCAGCACTATCTTTTAAACGAGGAACAAGTTTACCAATAACTGGTCCAGGAGCTTCAGCGCGCATAATGTGCATCGTACGTTCATTAGAACGAGGAACAATTGCTAAAAGAAAAACTAAAATTCCCATTCCACCAACCCAATGAGTAAAACTTCGCCAAAATAATGAAGCATGAGACAATGCTTCAACATCATTTAAAATACTAGAACCAGTAGTTGTAAACCCAGATACTGTTTCAAAAAAACAATCGACAAAACTAGGAATTTCTTTACTAAAGAAAAATGGAAGAGCTCCAAACAAAGAAATAACAACCCATGATAACCCAACTGCAATCATTCCATCTTTAGCAAAATAAGAAGTATGCTTTGTTTTTAGTCTAGATAAAGGAAATCCTAATAAAATACAAAGGATTATTGTTAGTATATAAGCCATTGCTACAGATTCTTGATAGATTGTATTTACTACTAATGGAAGAAATAAAAGAAGTCCTTCTATTAATAAAACATGTCCAATAATATTTCCAATAATTCGCCAATTAAATTTATGTAAATTACGATTAAGCAAGAACATCATTAATATCTCTCAACCCTTTTAAATGACTAGTAATGATAACAGTATCACCTAAAGAAACTTTTGAATTTCCATTGGCAATCTTAGGGATACCTCTATGAATAATATAACTTATTAAAATTCCATCTTTTAATTTCAAATCCTTTATCTGTTCATCAATAAAACTACAATTATCACGTACTCTAAACTCTAAAATCTCTACGCGATCATCAACAACTTTAATTAATGATTCTACATTACTTCCTAATGTGTTTTGCATTGCTCGTACATATTGGATGATTTGATTAGTAACTAAATTTTTAGGTGTAATCGTATTTTCTAATCCAAGCTTTTCAAGTAAGAAACCTAAAGAAACACGGTTTACTTTTGGTAAAACTCTAGGAACACCATGATTATGAGCAAACATTGAAATGATAACATTTTCCTCATCAATATCAGTCAAAGCAATAAAAGCATCCGTTTCCCTCAATGATTCTGATAATAACAATTCATGATCGGTACCATCTCCATGAATAACTGTAATTTGTGGAAATTTTTCGACTAAAGCTATACAGCGTTCTTCCTTTATCTCAATAACTTTTACTTCAATTCCCATATCTAATAACATTGGAATCAAATAAAAAGTTATTTTACCACCACCGATAATCATAATTTCATGCACTGTTCGTTTTTGAATAATACCAATTTCACTTAAAAATTTCTTTAATTGTTTTGTTGAACCAGTTAATGTTACTTTATTATTTAATTCTATTACAGTATTACCAGTAGGAAGTAATACATTATCATCGCGTTTAATTGCAACAAATTGAACTTTTGATTTTAATGATTTATCAATTTGATGTATTGTTTTTTTAGCTAATGAATTTTCTTCACGAATTCTAATTTCAGCAAGTTCTAAACGTCCTTTTGCAAATGAATTTACTTTAATTGAGTTTGGAAAACTCAATGAACGAACAATTTCTCTTGCAGCAGTTTGTTCAGGATTAATTTGCATACTTAAACCTAAATCCTCTTTTAAAATTCGTAATCCTTTAACATATTCAGGATTTCTAATTCTTGCAATAGTATGATCAGCACCCATTTTTTTAGCCATTAAACAACTTATAATATTAATCTCATCACTTGAAGTTACTGCGATTACTAAATCTGCTTGATTAACTTGAGCTTCTTTTAACACATCATAATCGCCACCGTTTCCTTGGACTCCAACAACATCTAAAACATCCATTGTTAAATTTAATACTTGTGGTTTATTTTCGATGATTGTTAAATCGTATCCTTCCTGACTTAACTGTTTAGCGATAGCAAAACCAACTTTACCATCACCTATAATTACAATTTTCATATTTCCCTCTGGTAATTTTTATAAATCAATATAATAACATATTTATTTTACTACAACAAATAAAATTGTCTATAGTAACATACAAAAATTGTCAGATTAAAGAACTTTATTTATACAAGTAAAAAAATAAAATTAAATAGAGATCAATAAGTAATTAAAAGTATCATTTATGAAATTTTAGGTGATGTTAATTGAAAAACAATAATATTATTAATACTAAAAAGACTTGGAATTAGCTTTATGTAAATTAATAAGTGCTAGCGATTTATTAAATGATTTATAAAAATTATACTAATTATATATATAAAAGGAACTCGCTTACGCTCAAACACATTGATTTCACTAGTCTTTTGGTACTTATTTCGCTCGAACACTATTTTTTTATTGAAGTCTTTTGACTTCATTTCTAAACAAGTTTTGAACGAATTTTTTGAATAAGTTTTTTAACGAATTTTATAATATTATTTTTGTTTATTTTACTATTTTTTAATCTATTTATATCTTTACATCTTAACATTATCTAGAACGTCTTATTTTGTCTCTAATAAAATTTTCTTTGACTGATAATATCACTTTCTTTATTTGCTGAATTGTTTTTGGTAATGTGTCGATGCGACCAATTAAGAACAAGTAAGCAAATTTAGAAACAGTTAAAAATAGACAGTCAGCTAATGATTTGAATTTTTGTTAAACATGGGATAATTTGACTTTTTTCAAGGATGATTTGATTAGCCCATATATTGCAAATTTATTATTTCCAAAGTATAATTTTATTAAGAAATACATTTCATACTTATCTCAGTATCAACAATAAAAAAATATACTATAAGGAGGTTAAATATGAGAAAAATAATTTTTATGTTGATATTGGTAATGACTGTAATCTCAGGATGTTCATCTAATAAAGTTGCTGATAATAAAATGATAAAAATAAACAAAAAAAATATTCTTGAGGAAATAAATGATGGTTATATATTTTTTTCAAAGAAAGATTGTCCTATGTGTAACGAAATTTATCCTATAGTAGAAAAAGAGCTACGCAATCAAAACTATAAGTTGTATTATTTTGATTTTGCTTATATGAGAGAAAATAATATTTACACAGATTTAGAGTTACAAAAAATATGCGATAAATATGAAATTAATTTAGTCCCGTTGATAATAGAAATTGATGGAAATAAAGAAGTAATGAGATTTCCAACATCGTATGAGAAAAAACAAATAAGTTACATGATGAATTAAGATCTTTTTTACAAGAAAATTAAAATAAGATTATACTACAATAATTTGAGAGGTGATAATTATGATTAAAGTTATTTCAAAATGCTTTGTTTGTTCGTATCTTTATCTCTAATAATTTTCACTACTCCTGTTATGAAGTGACCGTTGTCAAGAGTAAACTTCAATTCATAATTAATTATATTTAATTGTGCTTCAATAGCACCTATAAGCACCTAAAAAAACAAGATCTATCGACAGTTAACCACTCTGTTATTCGTGGATTGGTTACCTCAGGCTAATGGTCTGTCAAAATAGTTCTATAATCTTTCAACGTG